>JADGNF010000057.1 GCA_017883615.1 Candidatus Bathyarchaeota archaeon | reverse complement strand
TAAGAGCCCCCGTGGACCTACCCCCCTCCCCCCTTTCTGCATAGATTGGATATTATGCTCCAAACATGAATCGCGTTTGTCGTTTGAACGCGTTTGCCCTGCGGCAACCTACCCACTATATTTATAGCCTAACCGGTCAACCGGCTTACAGAGATCTGTTGCGTGCAAAACCACCCCCTCAATTATATAAAGCCCAAAACAGAGGTGAAAATTTCACTAAATTACCCGCTAGAGATGTGTTGGGAATGGAGGGTTTCGGTGTTGTTGTTATTTGAATAGAGTTTTCCGTCGGATTATTCCCGTGTAGACTGAAAACGTCAGGAGTAGGATTAGCAGGGCAATTTTGTAAGTGGCTATCTCTTGAGCGATTGACACGAAAAGTAATGCCGCAGGCACTACGCTTAGCAAAACGTACACGAGTGCAAAGAGTTTTAGCGCTTTTCCGTTAACGTTTGCTGTTCCCGTTTTCGCAAAGAAAAACTCTGGCAGTTTTCCCATGCCGATGGTGCAGATTTTGCAGTAATAACAGTTCAGGCATCCCTTTTTCCCCAGTTCATAGTAGACCAGAAACGCAGCTAAACCAAAAAAGCCAACAGCGGCCAGAGGGGAAAATAGCCAGCAAGCCGCCGTTCCCACCAACATCCAAATGATTATTGTAATGTTGCCTAAGACGATTTCCGTCTTAGAATATTCCCGTTTGCCCTTGCTGGCTGGTTCGTGGCTCTCCATGTTATTGCTCCGTGCCTTTTTCTTTGGATATGCGTTTTGCCACCCGTAGTGCCAGAGCCGCCGCGGTTAACATGGTTGGTAAACCTTGGGAACGCGGCATAAGAGAGAGGTCTGCGACCCACAAGTCCTTGGGTAGCCAGTTAGGGTGCATTGTTTCTGTATCTGCTTTTGTTAATGGTACGGTGCCGCCCAGGTGTCCGCCGTGGATCATGCCGTCGACGAAGGGACCTTTGATCCCCGTTGCATCCATAATTTCTGTTGCAAACCCTTTTGCTTCTGATAATCGTTCGCGGTCAAGTTCAGTTAAAGACTTAATCACAGTTCCGTCTGCAGCCACAGAGCCCTGCTCCACGTCGGCGAGTTTTATCATCATGCCAACCCTGTCGTTTGCGGAGACATCTTTCCAGGGCTTATGAAACCAGTAAGACAGTAGGTCAAAGTAGGGTGAAAGGATATAGTTTTCTTTCTTGACAAACCACGCCATCGGAGGTTCGTTTAGCGTTTTTGCGTCTTTGTAGACTCCGCCAACCGTGAGAACTACGTCTACCCATAGGTTGTCGCGTGCGGGCAAATCGGAGGCATGCAGTATTTGGGCTGTGCCGATTCCTCCAGCAGACAAAACCACCACGTCCGCATTAACTTGCTCAACGGATGATCCGTGAGAAACTACTACCCCTTTTGCGTACCCATTTTCCAGTATGACTTTTTGGACTCGTGAATCTGTCTGCAAGGTTATACCTCTTGCCAGCAGTTCCTTGTAGACTAGCCGGCTGTCCCATTTCGCTCCTGTGACGCACCCGAGTTCGCAGTAGCCGCAGCCCACGCACTTCTGCAAATTATCCACTTTAGGCGTGGGTTTTGGGGAGAACCCAAGTTTTTCTGCCTCGTCAAACATGCGTTGAGTAAGCGGGCGCCATCTTTCCCTCGGTATAGGCGCAATTGTGAAGTTGCTTTCTATCTCTTCGTATTCAGGGGTTAAGTCTAGCCCTATCTCTTTCAAGCCGCGTTCTGCCCTGACCATGTTGCCGCAAGAAATGGAGGTGGACCCGCCTTCCGTTACTCCCGTAAAAATAACCAAATCATCGCTTGCGCGGATTGTGTGGTAATGCGGAAATATCCTTTTTATGGCGTTTTCGTCTTTGAGAAACCAAGTGCCTCTTAAGGAACTTAGCCATGAAACCCTGTGTGTGAGCGGGTTGAACGGTTGCCCGGCCTCCAGCATGAGCACTTCAAAGCCTCTGGTTGCGAGTTCATTGGCTGCGGTTGCTCCCCCCGCTCCTGATCCTACCACGATTGCTTTCATTTTCCATTCTCCTACTTGTTTTGGTTAATTCTTGCGATGCAGCAGTTGTATCCGCCCGTTATTCGCTCTTCGAATTTCATGTTCACGTTTGGGTTGAGCCCTTTAACTACACCCTCGTCGGTGGCGCTCAAAACGATACAGGTTAATTCGGAATAGTTCTTTGCCAATTCGCACGGATCGACAGTAAGGGTGGCGTTGGTTGGTCCTTGCCATTCTACTTTGAAGCTGATGCCTAGCACTCGGTAGAGTATTTTGGCTGCTCGGATTAAATCTTTGGAACTGTCGCTGACGCCTAGCCTTTGGCGGGTTTCTTTTCCCAGCTGTTCGCCTGCCTTAAACAGTGCTTTTCTGCCCAAGTTCACTGCCTCCTCCCGCCCTAAAGTCTTCGCTAAAGCCTCGACCAAGATTGTGTGTTCTTTTGCCATGGCTGCTCTTTTTTCTTGCAGACTTTTTGGCGTTGGTTCTTTTCTGGAAGTTTTAGCAATGGCGACAGGCGAGGGCGTCTGGAGGAGTTCTTTGAGGGTGTTGGTTGTGAGGGTTGAAACTTTGTCCAATTCTGAGCGAAGGATGTATTTTGGTGTCCAAAGTCCCAAGAGGATGAGTATGAGGCCCATTTTGGTCACTCTGGTTTTTCTGCTCCGCCAACGTGGATTTCGCATTCGGGAAGCGCGCCGCCATAGAGAGCCTCAACAGCTTTTGCACATTTTTGAGCAGCCAAGTTGCGTTTAAGCTTGAGGTTTGGCGTTAGATCCCCATTTTCAATGCTTAGACTGTTAACGAGCAGTGCCCATCTCTTAATTTTCTCTGGGTTCGAAAGGCGTTTATTCATTTCTTCGATTGCAGCGTCTATTGATTTGGCGGTTTTTTGGCTCCATCGGTCTTTCTGCACCCAAATCACCGCTCCGCAGTAGGGTTTTGATTCGCCTATAAGCATCGCCTCAGAAACATCCGGTATTTCTCTTATCATGCCTTCTATTTTTCCTGAGTAGATGCATTTTCCATATGAGGTTTTGATGAGTTCTTTTTTGCGTCCGAGGATGACTAAGCTGCCTTCAGGGGTGAGGTTTCCGATGTCGCCTGTCATTAGCCAGCCGTCTTTGAAGGGTGATTCAAGGGTTTTGTCAAAGTAGCCCACGGTAACTTGTGGTCCTTTGATCATGATCTCGCCGTCTTGGGATATTTTTACTTGAGTCATCGGCATTGGTTCTCCCACGGTGCCTATTCGGTTTCTTTCCAACCGGTTTAGGGTAACTAAAGGTGCTTCGGTCATTCCGTAGGCGTTGTGTATTTCGATGCCCAGTTCCCGATAGTTCTCGAGAAGGGTCTCGTCGGAGCTTGAGGAGCCGGCGATGAGTTGGGCGCACTTGTTTAGTCCGGCTGGTTTCAAAGTCATAGTCTTAAGGGCTCTTCCCAGTGTGCGCTTAAGCAAGCCTTTTTTGCGTTTGAGATAGAATTTTCCGAGTCGGTTTTTCCCTAAGCTTTCCCAGATTTTCTCGTAGATGCGTGGAACTGAAAAGAAGATTGTTGGTCTTACTTTGGGGAGGGCTTTTTGGAGTTTTCTGAAGTCTTCTAAGAAGTATACTTCTCCGGGTCCTGGGATATAGTAGGGGGAATATGCGGCTAAGATGCCTTCGACGACGTGTCCCATCGGAAGAAACGACAAGTAGGAGCAACGGCGGTTTCTTGCTTGCCATGGCATAATGGATACTATGGATTCAGCCATGTACCGCAAATTATCGTTCCTGAAGACTGCGCCCTTTGGTTTGCCCGTGGTTCCTGATGAATATCTTAGAGTAGCAATGTCGCCAAATCCAACTGGCGCAGTAATTGGCAGGGTTTCATTTGGGGCTTTGGAGAGAAAATCGGTCCATGCAATCGTTTTCTTATTGCTGCTGATGGGGAGGGCGCCGCGGCAAAAAGAGACAATGGGGACGTCTGTTTGGAGTTCTCCGACTCGTAGCAGAAGGCTTGGGATGCCGACAAAAAACAGTTTTGCTCCGCTTGCCTTCAATATCTGATCAATATCCACGGGAGGCGCCGTGTAATAGAGTGGAACGCTTACAGCGCCCAAAAGACCGATCGCTATGTCTGCAGCCAAATATTTTGTGCAGTTCAAACCCGTCAAAGCAACTCGATCACCCGGACCTACGCCCATGGAGCGGAGGGCGCCAGCCGCGGCAAGAATTTCCTTCCGCATTTCGCTTGCTGATTTGCGAATTATTTTGTCTTCTGCAACGTCAAAGTATGTTATCGGGTGGCTCTTGCTTTCGAGCCTGAACAAGACCTGTTCGTAGACTGTTCGGTCTGATCTGTGGAAGAAGTTGTTGTAAATTGCGTATTCTAGAAGGTGCGGCAGGATTTCTCGCCAATTCATATCGTAAGGTCCAAGCAGCGCGTCTACGTTAGTGCGGCTAAGTTGGCGGTTTTCGCTAAAGTAAGGTGATAGCGAAATGAGTGCATCCGAGGCTTTTTTGTCTCCTGCTTTGAAGGTGCGTTGGAGTTTGAGGACTGTTTTCATGGTGGAGGCTGACATGCCTAAGTAGATGGGCTTTGGAAGTTTGACGCCTAAATTGTTTTTTTCCCATTCCTGGACCAAATTAAGTAAGCCTTCTAGCGTTGGCAAAGAATTGTAGGGTGCGACCAGGTGGAAATTCTTGCCTTCCGCTTTCAGTTCAAAGGTAAGTTCCGCGATGGCTTTGGCGACGTAGTCGACAGGGACAACGTTTATTTTCAGAGAACGCTTCACGGGCATAAGGCGCATTTTACCCGTTAAGTAGAGTCGCAGTGGGAAGTAGATTGTGTTGAAGGTCTTGATGGCGCCAGTCTGTGAATCCCCAACCACCATTGAAGGGCGGAAAACGGAAATTGACAGCTGGGTTTTTGCGTCTTGGACTAAGAGTTCTCCTTCGTATTTGCTGCGTTCGTAGTTGGTGAAAAATCCAAACTCGTCGGTTAACGCTTCTTCGGGCACCGGCCCCGTTCTAGCGCCCGCTACGTAAGCTGTTGATACATGAGAGAACCGTTCGAGTCCGTGGTGTTTGTTTGCTTTTTTGGCCAGTTCCAGTATGTTTGCGGTTCCTTGAACGTTAGTTTTCCTAAGCTCTTCAAGCGGGACAAGGCGCCAGTCGGCAGCGGTGTGGATGATGTGGGTTATTTTTGCTGTAAGGTCGTTGTATGCTGTTTCGTTTAAGCCAAGTTGTGGTAAACAGACATCGCCATGTATGGGTTCAATTCTTGAACCCAAAGCGCTGATTAATTCTGGCCAGTCCCACCAGTTCCTAGATAGTTTGCGTAGAGCCGTTTCAGTGTCTTCAGATCTGACTAAAGCGAGAATTGTAACTTCTTCGTTTTTCAAGAGGGCGCGGGCTATTTGGGTTCCTATAAAGCCCGTTGCTCCCGTTAGAAGAACGGTTTTTTTCATGGGAGCCACTCCGGATGGTTGGTTTCTAAGAAGGCTTTTAGCAGGAGGGGGTTGCGTTTTTCTCTTTGCATGTATTGGTTGTAGCCTTGGCAGAGCCAGTTTTTCATTTTGTCGTATTCTGAGAAGAGCGTGCCAACGTTGTCGCTTAGCAGCTTGTATCTGTCTGGGTCTTCGTGGTCTACGAAGAATTCTTCTATGCCTAAATCGGAGTAGAGGTCTCTGATTCTTAGATCATGTCCAATTGCTGTTTGGGGAACGTGATTCGCCAAAGACAAAACACCTGCATGGTACCTGGATGTGATAAGTGCGTCTAAGCTTCTTAGGATGCTCGTCATTTGGGAAGCGTTATAGTCCGACGAGGTGAAGACTTTGGTTTTGTCCGCGTGTTTCATTAGGCTTTGGACTTTGTTGGCAAAGTCGGCGTCAAGGCCCTCCATGCTTAGAAGGGCGACGGATTTGCCGTAGTTTTCTATGATTTCGTCGGCTTGAACGGCCAGCACATCAGCCAGCAGCTCAGTCTTTTCGAGACTTGCTCTTGTATGGGTGTAGTAGTATGGCCATCGGTAACGGAATTTTTTTGGGCCCCACGGGCGAATCACCACGGGCCATCTGTAAATGTCTTCAGCGGCCACGCCGACAACGTGCGAGGCCTCTGGCCAAACTCTGTGTAGCAAGCCGGCATCTGTGGGGTTGGGGTGGAAAGCGAATGCGTTGTCTGCGGTGACTTCAATTGGGGCTTTCACTTTCCAGTTTTTGAGGCGGTCGGCGGCGTGTTGGGTTCGGGCTAAGATGAGGTTGGTTTTGCTTGCTTCTCGGCGGATTAGCCATGCGTTAAAACGGGAAGCGGCTCCGGCGTCCACGGAGTAGGCGATGCAGGGTTTTTTCATGGAATGGGCATACCGTGTGGCTAGCAGGTAGTACCATAGGAGCGCTGAGCCCCATGTATCCATATAGCAACTGCCTTCAACCAGCATAATTAAGTCGTTTTCTTTCACAAACTTCCGAATATCCCAAAAGAAAATTGATGGCCTGACCGACTTGATTTTAAGAGTAGGGCTTTCTTTTAGGTATCTTCGAAGATTACCCTCATTGAGTGAAGGTATGGTGAGGTATGCGTCGGGGCCTAGAACGGAGCGTACCTCATCGATTATGGCTAGGAGTTTTGCCTCAGCCCCGGTGTTGTTTGCGCCGTTGTACCCGACGAGCAATATTTTTGGGTGCAATTTAAACTGTCATAAATTTATTTTTGGGAATACTTAAAATTTTCCGAACGGAAGATCTATTTCTAGTTTCCAGTTTTTGCATACAAAAATGGTTGTTTTGAAAAATGTGTGGTGGGCCGAGCCGGATTTGAACCGGCGACCTTTCGATTATCAGTCGAACGCTCCAGCCAAGCTGAGCTACCAGCCCCCATTTGAGGTGACAGAAGTAAATACTAGTGTGGGTTTATAAGAATAACGGATTAGGTTTTTTTCGTGAACCATAACATAGGGCGATAGCGTTTTTTTCTTTCGAGGGCTATCGTGCTATTTTTTCGTGTTTGGTTATGGAATCTGTGTTTTGGATGTTCATGAGTATTTTTAGGGCGTCTGTGGCGTCTTCGGGCACCATTTCGACGTAGCAGATGATGTTGGCGTCTAAGCCCACAGTCATTCAGTTTTATTCCAGATTGACTTCATCTTCTCGGGTGACCAATTCTCTGGTTTGCCTGTTCGGCGATGTTTAGATTTGATGATTTTGCGGAGTTTTTCTTGGGCATCCTCTTTTTTGCCGGGTAGTAGAAGGAAGCCTTCGGGGGTTCTTTTTATGGTTGCGGTGTCGCCTATTTCTTTGCGGATTTTTGCGGGGATGCAGATTCTGCCTCTTGAGTCTACTTTTACGGTGACTTGGTCGGCCAACTACATATCCATCCCACATTTATAGTGGGGAAA
Organism: Candidatus Bathyarchaeota archaeon; assembly: GCA_017883615.1. Taxonomy (GTDB): domain Archaea; phylum Thermoproteota; class Bathyarchaeia; order Bathyarchaeales; family Bathycorpusculaceae; genus JADGNF01. The sequence continues at coordinate 1,712 of JADGNF010000057.1, read as the reverse complement.
GGTGAATTTAAAACTTCAAAATGCAACAAAAGAAAATAGGGCGCGCTTAGCTCAGCCCGAAGACGTGCACATAAACTCCGAGACCCAGAGCGACCGCCCATGCGATTAGCGTCGGCAACATCAATTTCCACGTTTTAGCGCAGCCTAAATCTGCCAGGGGCTGCCTAACCCATGTAGCAACCATAACAATACCCAACACGACGGCAACAACGCCTGTGACCGCGTGTAGCCACATTATGGGAAACTGGAAAAGACTCGACGCAAAAGCTGCGCCTACGATTTTTGAGAATACTGGAATCATGAACACAAAAATCATCACCACATTTGCCAAAAGAGCCGCCGTGGAAAAGAATCCGTGCTTGATCAGGTTCAGGGTGTTTTCTCTTTTTTCTTCTGTGAGGACACCGATCATTGGCAAAAGGAAAACGACAATCTGTGCAGCTATTACTGCCACTCCCTCAGGGTCTAATTCGACAAAAACCATGACAACCCCAACGGAGGAAAGAATAAAAGGCTTTCTTAACCTCAGGGGGGTTCGTTACCTTTTTTAATGTCATGCCCGATTTGGGTAACAAAGAACGGGGCTCGTAGCCTAGCACGGATTAAGGTGTCGGCCTTCGGAGCCGGAGATCGTGGGTTCAAATCCCACCGAGCCCGCTTCTAACATTATCTGTGACAGATTGGACCTTTTTGGAAGTGTGAATTCGTGTTTGCGTTGCACAACGTTGTTGCATTGTCACAGCCACAAGCTTATTTATTGGCGGAGTGTTAAAAGAAACGTAGTCTGCATGCGCAAACAGAACTCGCTGCCAATCTATCATGAAAGCATCTATTTTCCAAAAGTTAGCGAGTTCTTTGATTCCCTGTTTTGGCGCAGGAAAAATGTTTATCCACGAGCGCATTCCTTGGTAGAGATAAAGAAAAGGGGGCGTTGAATTCAAGCTGCATTGGGCGAAAAAAATTCAAGCTTGCGTATGCATTTTTCTTGTCGCCCTTATTCTCGCGGTCTTTTTTACAGGATTATCTTTTGCATCGCCTCCTCAATCGGATCCCAGGCATGTTGACACTTTGTTTCGGGTTTTTTCGCATTCAGGAGGCAAATCTTCCTTGGGCGTTGACCCGGCTGCCGTTAATCCAACAGGTTTGACGCCTGTGCAGGTTCGAAATGCATACAACCTCCCCGTGACAGGCGGCAGTGGCACCATAGCAATTATAGATGCGTATCATTCGCCCACGATTCTAAATGATCTGGCTTATTTCTCCAGTCAGTTTGGGTTGCCCGCGCCAACTTCTGACAATTTTGAGGTTCACACGATGCCCTTTACTTCAAGTACTGATAGTGGCTGGGCTCTTGAAACTTCGCTGGATGTTGAATGGGCACACGCAATCGCCCCCCAAGCCAAAATACTTCTAGTCGAAGCTAGAGATAGCTCCGTGAACCGCTTGCTCTCGGCTGTAAGCTATGCGGCTAATAGAGCTGATGTGGTGGCTGTTTCGATGAGTTGGGGGACCGCTGAGTTTTCAGGTCAAATCGGTTTCGACTATTACTTCACCAGCAATCACGGCATTGTCTTTTTCGCTTCAACGGGCGACAACGGGTCAGGCGTGATTTGGCCCTCCACTTCAGCTAACGTGGTCGCTGTTGGCGGAACAAGGCTTGCGTTGAACCCCGATGGGTCGGTGGCTTCGGAAACGGGGTGGAGTGGTAGTGG
>JADGNF010000056.1 GCA_017883615.1 Candidatus Bathyarchaeota archaeon | reverse complement strand
TTTGGCTGTTGCGTCGCGATTTGTAGAGCCTTCAGCTGTAAGGACGTTAAATTCGGTGTTGAGATTGTATGCAGCGTTTATGGCTTTTTCAGAAGAACGAGATCCGATAATTGTGCGAAAACCTGCTTTGGCGAACCTTGCGGCTATAGCGAATCCTTCTTTGCCGGTGCCACCAATTATAGCTATCGAAAGATTATTGTTTGACATATTTATTCGCCTTTTTATTGTTTCTAGAGTTGGCGTTAGTATGTAATTTAAATATGTTCCTGAATTGTTTTTCGATTTTTAATTATAAATTTTTCAAAAGCTAAGCACTCTTTTTTTAGCAAGCCTAAGGAAATCATGAGTTAGTGGGGAATTTAAGAAAGACTCTTAAGGTAACGTAAAGGCAATATTATGATGCGCAGATGTTGAGGTTGGTTTATGTCCTGTGAGAAAATTGACCAAATAATCGATAAATACGTTGACGAAAAAGGTTATCTGATTCAGCTTTTGTTGGACATACAGAAGGAGTTCAGGTGGATACCAAAAGAGGCCGTTATGAGGATAAATCAGCGGCTGAAAATCCCAGTAAGCGAGATTTACCGGGTAGCAAGTTTCTACACTTCATTAAGTCTTAAGCCGCGAGGGCGGCATCTAATTCGGCTGTGCCTCGGAACTGCCTGTTACGTACGTGGAGGACCAAAAATCCTGGATTCTATTGAGCGGTGTTTATGCATAACGCCTGGCGAAACTACAGCTGATGGTCGTTTTAGCTTAGAAACAGTTAGTTGTTTGGGTTCATGCGATTTAGGACCCGTGATCGAGTTGGATGGAATTTACCATGGAAGGCTTACCACAACCAATCTTGGAGAACTTCTTTCACACTGCAAGTAGATAAGGGGAGAACAGATGAAAAATGCCATTCTTAACTTGTTCTGACGATTTAGCTCAGCTCCAACGAGTACTCTTAGCTATAAACGATTACAAAAAGCCTACAGTCGTATTATGCGGTGCCACAGGCTGCGATACTCTCGGAGCCAAAGAAGTGGTAAAAGCCTTCAATGATGAATTTAAGAAACGAAATTTAGAAAACAAAATTGACATGAAAGAAACCGGGTGCTTGGGATCCTGCGAAAGAGGGCCACGGGTCACCATACAACCTGAAGAAATTGCTTATTTCCGAGTGAAAGCGTCTGACGTACCTGAGATAGTGGAAAGAACCCTGTTAAACGGGGAAATAATCGAGCGTCTTCTCTACGTTGACCCTGTTACGGGTGTACCAGCGCGTTATCTTTACGAAGTGCCTTTTTACAAATATCAAAATAGGCTTCTCTTAGATAGGAATGCAAAGATTGACCCGAAAAACATCGAGGACTACATTAAATTAAGTGGCTATAAAGCTTTAGCTAAAGTTCTATTTCAGATGACCCCCGACCAAGTTATTGAGGAAATCAAAAAATCTGGGCTACGGGGACGTGGGGGCGGGGGCTTCCCAACTTTTCAAAAATGGGACTCAGCTCGCAAGGCAAGTGAAACCCCCAAGTATGTTATCGTCAACGGCAACGAAAGTAACCCTGGTACGTTCATGAGCCGCATTTTGATGGAAGGTAACCCAAACGTTATCCTTGAAGGTCTGATTATCGGCGGTTACACGGTTGGTGCCCATGAAGGTTTTATCTACGTACGTCAAGACTACCCACTTGCAATTGAAAACATGCAAGCATCAATCGATCAAGCGATAGCTTTTGGGCTTCTAGGGAAGAACATTCTCGGATCTGGCTTTGACTTTGAAATTAAGATAGTCAAAAGTGCAGGTGGCTTCGTTGCAGGAGAATCAACCGCGCTCATGAAAGCGATTGAGGGCAGAGTAGGCGAACCAAGACCCAAGTACATTCACAGCTCGGAAAAGGGGCTATGGGGCAAACCAACTGTTCTTAACAACGTAGAAACGTGGGCAAACATTCCGCTAATTATTAACAACGGCGCAGAATGGTTCTCAGGAATAGGTTTAGCAGGAAATAAAGGCACCAAAATCTTTGTTTTATCAGGGAACGCCATCAATACTGGATTAATTGAGGTTCCGCTAGGAATAACGATGAGAGACATAGTCTTCAAAATTGGCGGCGGTATCCGCAACGGAAAAAAATTCAAAGCCGTGCAAATCGGTGGACCCGCAGGCGGCATGATTCCTGAACAGTACCTTGACGTCCCCATTGCGTTCGATGAACTAGAAAAACTGGGTGCTAAAATGGGGTCTGGCGGTTTGATAGTCATGGATAATGAAACCTGCATGGTTGATGCTGCTCGCTACTTTGTTAACTTCTTGTGCAAAGAGTCCTGCGGTAAATGTGTGCCTTGCAGAGAGGGTCTATTACAGGCAAACGACATATTGACTAAGATCGTGTCGGGTAAAGGCGAAGAAAAGGACGTTGAGAAACTTCGGGAGATCGCCGAGACATCGAGTGTAGCTTCTCTTTGCGCTTTAGGGGCGACATCTGCAAATCCGATGCTTACCTCTCTTCGGTATTTTGCTTACGAATATGAAGAGCACATACACCGGAAAAGATGTCCTGCATTGTCTTGTAAACCTTTGATAAACTTCTATATTGACCCAGCGAAATGCATGGCGTGTACGCTCTGCTCGAGAAACTGCCCCGTGAAAGCTATCGACGGAGCAGTGGGCAAGATACACATCATTGATCAGGCCAAATGTGTCAAGTGCGGCACCTGTTTTGACCAATGCAAGTTCAAAGCGGTCACAAAAATCTCCGGAGAACCCGTTCCTCCTCCAATTCCTGAAGAGCAACGCATCAAGAGACCTGCTCCTCGTAGCAGGGGACCATAGAGGAGGCGTTTGGAATGGAAGCAGAAATCAGAGAAGTCACACTAAAAATCGATGACAAAGAGGTCAAAGCCAAAGAAGGAACATCAATTCTTCAGGCTGCAAAAACGATGGGCATCGACATTCCCACTCTATGCTACCATAAAGCGCTGTCTACCTTTGGCTCCTGTAGATTATGCTCCGTGGAAATCATTGACAAAACAGGAAGAAAACGGATCGTAACCTCCTGCAACTATCCCGTTCAAGAAGGCTTAACAGTCTACACCAAATCCGAAAAAGTCATCAAAACCCGCAGAGTTCTTCTTGATCTTTTGCTTTCCCGTTGCCCCAAAGTACCTAAGATCAAAGAGTTGGCTCTTGAATACGGAGTTCAAGCACCCAGTTTCTCAGTTGCAAATGAAAACGAGGACTGTATTCTGTGTGGTCTATGTACACGTGTTTGCGGCGAACTTGTTGGCGCACATGCCATAGACTTTGCGAAAAGTGGAGTTGAACGTGAAGTTACTGCGCCCTACCATGAATTCTCAAATGACTGCATAGGGTGTGGCGCTTGCGCTTTAATTTGTCCGACCAATTCTAGGCGACTAAGAATTAACACTTACCCTGTGCTTGAGGAAGACGCTAAAAAAATAAACGACCAGTTTCTTAAGGGAACTTTCGACGAAAATCTCGGAGTTTCCAGCGGCATGTTCGGAGCGAAAACCAATATCAAAGGACAGGACGGAGGAATGGCAACTGCATTATTGGTTTCCGGAATGCAGAGGGGCTTGTTTGATTCAGCTATCGTCGTTCAACGGACAGAGGGATACAATGCTGAAGCGGTTGTTGCTGAAAATGTTGATGACATTGTTAAAGCCAAGGGGACAAAATATCTTCGTGTGCACATGCTCTCTTTGCTAACGGATTTAGTGGCTAAAGGCAAGCGCAAAATTGCTTTAGTCGGTACACCTTGTGAAGTGCGAGGCGCGCGGAAAATTCAGCAGGCTTTGTTGGGCGAGCATCCTGACTTGCAGTTAACAATTATAGGCTTGTTCTGCTTCGAAGCATTTAACCATGATGAACTCAAGGAAGCGGCTCAGAAGCTTATGAATATCGATATTGACTCAGTGGATAAGACGCAGATAACTAAAGGCAAATTCATCGCGACAATCAACGGAACCGATCACACAATTTCAGTGAGAGAGTTAAGCGCTGCACAGACACATGGCTGCGAATTCTGTGATGACTTAACCAATAAATTTGCCGACATCTCGGTGGGCTCAGTTGGAACTCCAGATAGCTTCTCAACAGTTATAGTAAGGTCCGACATTGGCTCTAAACTGCTAGAAGGCCTAGAGTATACTAAACTGGACGTTAACAAAGAAGAATTGATAAAAATAGCGACGTTCAAAAAGAGCCGGGCAAAGAAAAACTTCGCTAAGATCGTGCCGTCTGAAATTCCGAGTCAACCGTCAGTCGCCAGCTGCAGCCCAACCGCAAAAAGTTAGCTATTCTCATATCGATCCTGCTGTTTTCATTTTCACAGTCGTCAGGAACTATTTTTTTTGTTTTATGGTTAGGTGCAGCCGCTGTATGCGGAGGGAATCCAAGGAATCACCCGAATTAAGGGTTCTTTGAGATCGTTTAGATTGGCAACGTTTAGCAGGAGAGGAACCATTGATTCAATCAGTCTTGAATTCTCCAATGGCCCTACTTTCAATGGTCTTAGGTTAGGTATCTCGCAGATTAGCTTTGAGGCGGCGCTTACTGCCGTGTCATCGTTGCCTGCCACAAAGACATCAACGTTAAGTACTTTTTCTATGTCAGTCAGGTACGCTGCGGGAACGGTGTGAAACGAGGAAACTACATTGGCGGGTCTTACGAATTCCTGTATTAGTTCTGCAACTGATTTCATTGATCCTGTTTCATCGGTGAAGCTTGTCGTAGCGGGTTTTGAAAGCGGTACGTGTCTAAAGGTTCCTTGACTTTTTTTCATAGACACTACTGTTGAAATGATAATTTGGTTTTGGCGAAAATGTGCTTTTAGTTCCTGTATCGCTGGAAGCGTTGCCTCAGCTGGAAGAGTAATGATCACTATTTCAGATTGTTCTATTGCGTCCTCATCGGAAGCACCATTGATTTCGCCTTGCATGGAGTTTTTGTGGAATCCGCGCGCATTAGTCTCAAGTGTCTCCGCCGTTTGAATTGCTTTTTCAAAATTTCTGGAAGTAATGAGGACGTCATGGTTTTTCGATAGTCTGAAAGCCAAACCACTGCCCATTCTTCCTACTCCGCCAATAATACCAATTTTCAATACCGTAACCTCTTTCCGTCTGATTTATTTCAGTCAAGTATTGACTACCATAAAGTTTGTTTCACAAGCATTAAAACCATTGTATTTTTAGCTGTCATGTTTTTGAGTTGGGATTTAGTTTTCTGATTTGTTTGGGTTTGCTGTTTTGGTTGTGTTGGTTGCTGCAAACTCTGAGGTGGGTAAAAAGCTAAATGGAAACAGCGGTAATTGTTTACAAGGGACGGGATAATGAGCGCACACAATGCAGGCATTTCCAAAATCAGCTTTCTCTGCGGAAACGAATCCTTGCTAGATGAGGTCAGGCAGCTTTGGGAAGAACTCAATCAGCACCACCTTAGCCTATCGCCCAATTTCAAGCCTTACTATGAGGAGATGACTTTTCCCAAACGCAAACAAGCTCTGTTGCAGAAGACCGCGCGGGGCGAAATGCGGGTTGACATAGCCGTAGACAGAGAGAAGAACCGGAAGGTTGGGTACTGTATCAGCAGTCTCGACTGTGAGCAAACAGGCGAAGTCGAATCCATCTACGTCCTAGAAGCCTACCGCGGCATGGGAATCGGGGGCAAATTAATGAAATCAGCCCTTTCATGGATGGAGACAAAGGAGGCAGCAAAGAAAATCGTCATCGTTGCAGCTGGAAATGAGCAGGCGTTCGGGTTCTATGAGCGGTATGGCTTTCGGGTAAGAAAAACCATGCTGGAAGAGACTTAAGCAATCGTATTTGGTGCCTAATAGCAATCCTGCGCAGAAACGATAGAGGGGGGTCGCTTTGCTTATATGGTTTGTCTATACATTTTGTATATACCGGTGATATATGTGGCTAAGGTCCTGAGGGGAATTCGTTTTGAAACTCAACTTTATAATGATTTTAAGAAGGTAGCTTCCGCAGGGGGTTACACTGTAACTGGCGCGTTTGAGCGGTTTATGACGGGATGTTTGGAGAATGGGGTTTTGGTTTTTCCCGAAAGGGGCACAGCAGGGTTTGAGGCTGAAGCGCGGGTTTTAGTAGATTGGTTGCGCAAAGGAAAGCGTTTCTATTACGGGGAAGGCGGAGTGGAATTGAATATCGGTGGACGCTTGATTTTGTTGTTGCCTAAGGTTTGTGATTCCGAATTAAGGAGGACAATGGAAGAGGTGTTAAAAGGTTCGGTTATTGAGCAGGAACAGTCTTCAATGTTGCCGGGGCCATTGATGGAAAATGCCGAGGTTTATCAAAGAAGGCTGGGGTTAATTGAATAATCTTACCGTGAACTGGATTGAGAAAACGCCAATCTGTTTGGCGAAATATCGGAAAACCGCAAATGATTTTAGTCGTTGCATTGTTGGTTTATCTGGTGTCTTTTACGCAGCCGTCCAAAGTGAAGAGAGCTTTAACCAAATCAGAAGCGCAAAAAATCTTGGGTTCAGTGCCTTACGAACACGGATTCCACTTTTTCAGTTACGTAGGCAGGTACACTGGCGAAACTGCTATCAATCTTTTCGGCTTCTGTGAAGAACTTAAGACTATTGAGCTTGCTTCTGTGGTTTTTCATTTTCAGCGTGGCGATTTCCAGAGTTGGATAAGGAACACGCTTGGCGACGTTGACCTTGCAGAAAGAATAGATAAAATAAGAGTTGACTCTTCAAGCGAGGATTTAAGGAAAGAATTGTTAAGGATTGTTTTGGCACGTCTGAAGGAACTTCAGGTTGCCACCTAACTAGCGAAGTGGAATACGTTGTCTTATCGCACGGGCATTACGACCACTTTGGGCGCCTTGTCTTAGTCATTAAAGCTATAAACAAGATCAATCTGCTACTCATCGTTCACGAAGACATATTCAAAAAAAGAGGCACTAAAAAAGTTGAAGGCGCAATTTGGGCTTACCCAGAATTCCCCGCCAGAGACCAATAAGCTCGGTGCGGTCAATCAGGACAAGACAACCGTATATGATCAACGACGAAATGTGCCTGGTAACCGGCGAGATATCCCGAGAAACAATTTTCGAAAAAGGATTCCTGCAACGTCAGTCCCTGATAGATGGAGTTTGGCAACCAAATCCCTTGATTTTGGATGATCGCGCATTGATTTTTAATGTTAAAGGAAGAGTTTGATGGTTATTTCTGGTTGCGTTCATTCGGAATAATCAGCACGATACACTATGCCTAAAAATTACTGGTGCCGCATGTTTACGCTGTAATGGGTGGATTCCATCTTGCGGGAAAAGAACGCGAGTGCAAAATAGTGCCGACTGTAAAAGAACTGCAACAAAAAAGTGCGCGAAGAATAATTCCATGCCACTGCACTGGCTGGAAAGGAGTATTAGCTAAGTAAATGCTTTGCCTGACGCCTTTGTGAGCAACAGTGTTGGCAATTGTTACGTCTTCTAATGTATTTTTGAGAACAATTCTTGTAAATTTTCCTTTTTTACGGAAACGTAAATTAATCCTGGAACGAAAATTATTTTGGTGTTTGATTGTTATGAAAGTTGCAGTTTCTGGTAAAGGCGGCGTTGGCAAAACCCTCATCGCAGGCGGTTTGGCACGGGGGTTTGTTGAACGCGGCTTGAAAACTATGGCAATTGACGCTGATTCCTCGCCGAATTTGGCTTTGACGCTGGGTTTGTCGACGGAGGAAGCCCGAAAAATCATCCCTCTGACAGAGAATCAGCCTCTGGTGGAGTCTAAAACTAGCACGGGATACTCTGGGGTTTTTAACTTGAATTTCACGGTCGATGATATTGTCCGCGACTACTCCGTGAAAACTCCGCTGGGTGTAAACCTCATCGTTATGGGTACGATTAAAGCGATGGGTTCAGGTTGCATGTGCGCCCCAAACGCCATCGTTCGCGCATTACTGCGACACCTGATGGTGGAGCGCAACGAAGCCGTAGTTTTGGATTTGGAGGCAGGCGTGGAACACATTGGTCGAGGAACCGCGCGTGCAGTGGACGTTTTGTTAATAATCGCAGATTCAAACCTGAAGTCACTGGAAATAGCCAAACACATCCATGACATGACCGCGGCAGCAGAAATGAAACACGTTTACCTAGTCGGAAACCGCGTTATGAACCCCAGTCAAGAGCAAGCCATCAAGGATTTTGCAGCTAAAAACGGGTTAGAAATCCTCGCATTTGTCCCCTACGACCAAAAAGTCATCGAAGCCGACATGCTTGGCGAAACGCCGCTGAAAAACAAAGAAATCACTTCGGTGCGGACCATAGACAATATATGCGACATGCTCCTTAAGAAAAACCCAACCTAACGGGGTTATTTTGTATGAAAACAATTGTCACTATAGGACGTGGTGGAACTGGCAAATCCAGTTTCACGGCTTTGATGGCAAAATACTTCATTGAGGCAGGTCAGTCGCCGTTGCTTTTGGTGGATGCTGACCCAGACCAGAATCTTGGCGAAATGATCGGTATTGATTTGAAGGAAACTGGCAAATCCACCATGGCGGAACTCATTGTGGACACTTTCATAGAAAAAGGCGGAACCACTGTGGGCGTTTCGCCAAAAGAGCGTATTGAGAGCAGGATTTGGGCTAATGGATTGTACGAAAGTGACAACTTTGACTTCATGTCCGTGGGTACTAAGTGGGTGGAAGGTTGCTACTGCATGCCAAACTCAGCGCTGAAAGCAGCATTGGAGCATTTAACTAAGAGCTACAAGTATGTGCTAATAGACTCGCCCGCTGGGTTGGAACATCTGAACAGGCGCATAACCTCCAAAGTCAACGATATATACGAGATGCTGGATCATTCCAAGAAAAGCATCGACCACGCTAAACGTGCCTACCGCATAGCCAAAGAAGTGGATATGCAATTCGAAAACTTCTACCTGGTTGGTGGCTACCGGTTCCCTAACGAGTTGGCTGGCAAAGCTGAGGAAGAGTTAAAGTTTAAGTACGTAGGCAAAATTGTTGCTGACGAGCTAGTAGATGATTACGTTCTTAATGGGAAGTCGCTATTGGAACTCCCTTCTGACAATATTGCCTTCGCTTCTGTAAAGGGTATCATGGAACACATGGGTTACATACAACAATAACCCCCATTTCTTATGTCTAAGGTAACGGTTTTGAAGCTTACATTTCCATGGGACAACATGACTTTTTGTTGAGTTTTCTGGAAAGGTTTAAAACTGCGAAGTCTAAGCTATACTGTCAAAACCTTTACTGAGGTTTGACATTGACAACAAAGAATGTACGCGTCAAGATTGATGAAATGAAGACCAATAGTGGTCTAATCAAGAACCTCGAACTTTCTGTAGGCAAACTTGTTCAGGACAATTACAATGAGCCCATGGGTCCAACCCCAATGCCCTCCATGACCACCCTTAGGGACTGGGACATGAAACTCCTTAACAAGTACAAACCTTTCTACATGCCCGACTGTGATCTATGCTGTCTTTGCACTTTTGGAAAATGCGACTTCACAGCCGGAAAACGCGGCGCATGCGGCTTGGACATTGCCACACAATCCTCTCGCATCGTGATGTTGGCTTGCGCCATCGGATCCGCTTGCCACTCAGCCCACTCACGTCACTTGGTTCACAGCCTGATCGAGAAATACGGTCGCAACTTCCGCTTAGACGTAGGCGGCATGAACACCAAAGTTGAGGCACCCGTCACCCGATTGGTCACTGGCATAAAGCCCGAAACTCTCGGCGACTTAGACGATGTTTTAACATACGTTGAAGAGCAAATCACTCAAGTTCTTGCAGTTGGCCATACTGGTCAAGAAGGCTGCAACTTAGATTTCGAATCCAAAGCCATGCACGTTGGCATGATTGACCACGTGGGCATGGAAGTAGGCGACATCGCACAAATCTCCGCTCTAGGATACCCCAAATCTGATCCCGAAGCTCCACTCGTAAAACTGGGCATTGCAAGCGTCGACCGAACCAAACCCGTCATCATGTGTATCGGCCATAACGTTATGCCCTCAGTCGGAATCATCGACTACGCAAAAGAACACAAAGTCGACGAACAAATCGAAGTAGTCGGCTTATGCTGCACATCACACGACATGACCCGATACTATACCCGCGCCAGAATAGTTGGCCCAATTAGCTGGGAACTAAGATTCGTACGTGCAGGCCTAGCAGACGTCGTCGTACTCGATGAGCAATGCATCCGCACTGACATTTACGAGGAAGCAGCCAAAGTCAACGCCCCAGTCATCGCAGCTTCCGAAAAGAACTGCATGGGCTTCAAAAACCGCACAAACGATCCAGCAGACGAAATCGTCTCTGACCTCGTCAGCGGCAAAGTCCAAGGCGTACTCATCCTTGACCCAGAAAAAGTCGGCGAAGTCGCAGTCCGCGTTGCCCAAAAAGTTGCTCCAATCCGCAAACGCAAAAATGTTCTTCCAAGCATCGAAGAACTTCAACAAATCGCTAAGACCTGCAGACAATGTAACCAATGCCAGCGCAACTGCCCACAAGACTACAACATTCCAGCCGCCCTCAAAGCAGCCGCCCAAGGCGACATGTCACTACTAACAGACCTGTACGAAACCTGCATCGGATGCGGAAGATGCGAAGAAGCTTGCCCACAAAAAATCATGGTCCACAGTCTCATCGTTAAAGCAGGCGAAAAAGCCATGTACGCAGAGAACAACCTTTGCCGGTCAGGCAGAGGCCAAGTCTCAGATGTCGAAATCCGCAACGTCGGCAGCCCAATCGTACTCGGAGAAATCCCTGGTATCGTTGCCATCGTCGGATGTAGCAACTATCCAAAAGGCGGCAAAGATGTCTATGACATAGCAAGAGAATTCGCAAGCAGAAGATATATCGTTGCACTCTCCGGATGCTCAGCTATGTCCGCAGGCAGCTACCGCAACAGCGAAGGCAAAACAATCTACGAAGAATTCCCAGGCGGATTCGAAGCAGGCGGCGTACTCAACGTCGGCTCATGCGTCGCAAACAGCCACATCGCAGGAGCAGCCATCAAAGTCGCAAACATCTTCGCCAAACGACCTCTACGCGGCAACTATGAAGAAATCGCAGATTACATCCACAACCGCTTAGGCGCAGTCGGCTTAGCATGGGGCGCATACTCACAGAAAGCAGCAGCAATCGGAGCAGGTTTCTGGCGCTTAGGTGTACCAGTCATCGTCGGCCCACACGGCGTCAAATACCGCCGCATGCTCATGGGCAGAGAAGACAAACCAGAAAACTGGGAAGTCCTCGACGCACGCACCGGCAACACAGTAAACGTCGGACCCGCACCAGAACACCTATTCACCGTCGCCGAAACCAAAGAAGAATGCATGGTAGCCATCGCAAAACTCTGCATCAGACCCAACGACACCTGGAAAGGACGCAGCATCAAACTCAGCCACTACGTCGACCTGAGCAAACGTTACCTAGGCGTCATGCCAAACGACCTACACCTGTTCGTCAGAACAATGGCAGACGTGCCCATGACAATGAAAGACGAATTCGAAACCATCCTGAAAGCAAACAACTGGAAAGAAACTATAATTCCAGACCCAACCATGCTTCCAAGAATGGTACGGAAAATGAAGGAGTAACCAAGGAGGAAAATGACATGTCCTGTGAACCATGGCAATGTGCAGAAATAGCATCTACAAAGAAAGCAACCCCCATTCAGAAACCTGAAGTCGCAGTAGCGATGATCAAAAGAGCCCAACGTCCCCTTCTCATTGTGGGAAGCAACGCCACTATGAGGTACATGGAAGGCAAACCACTCATCGACTACATGATTGACTTCGCCAACGCCTCCAAGGTACCAGTCGTAGCAACTGCCCACATGGTCGGCGAATTCATTAAACGCGGCTATCACCCAGCTAGCTTCATGGGTGCAATGGATATCGGTCAACGACTCGTTGACCCCACTTGGCAAGGAATCGACGGTAAAGGGCACCCCGACCTAGTTCTATTCGTCGGTCTACCCTACTACATGGAATCACTAATGCTCTCCGGAATGAAACACTTCGCCCCAGACCTCAAAACAATGACCCTCGACAACCTGTTCCATGTACACGCAACCTTTTCCTTCCCAAACGCTTCCTTGGAAGAATGGGCTGCAAACCTCAAAGTCATGACTCAAAAATTGAAAGATGGAGGAAACTAAGAAAATGTCAATGTTTAAAGATATACCAGTCGAAGTTGGCGTAATCTACGAAGGCGAACGCATACGCAGAAACGACATGCAAGTCGAACTTGGCGGACCAACCGTTAAAGAAAAGTTTGAACTCGCAAAAGTCCTACCGATGGACGCAGTCGAAGACGGCAAAATCACCATCATCGGCCCAGACTTAAAAGATCTAAAAGAAGGTGGTGCCTACCCACTAGGTATCCTAGTAGAGGCAGCAGGCAAAACCCTCGACGCAGGCCTTGAAGGCGTCATCGAAAGGCGCATTCACGGTTACCTGAACTACATCGAAGGCTTCATGCACCTAAACCAGCGATACGACGTCTGGATGCGCTTGGGCAAGAAATCCTTCCAGAAAGGCATGAACAGCTTTGAGTACATCGGCAAAGTTTTGTACCGACTCTTCAAGAGCGAATTGCCAATCATCGAGAAAGTCCAGATAACCTTCATCACCGACCCAGCCAAAATTAGTGCGATGTACCCTGCAGCAGTCGCCGACTACGAAGCACGCGACAGCAAAGCTCGCGGTCTCAAAGACTCTGAAGTGGACACATTCTACGGCTGCGCATTATGCCAGTCATTCGCACCCAGCCACGTCTGCGTTATCACTCCACAAAGGTACAGCAACTGCGGTGCCATCAGCTGGTTCGACGGCAAAGCATCTGCAAGCATCGATCCTAAAGGTCCAGTCTTCGCGATTCCAAGAGGCGAAATCATCAACGCAGAAAAAGGCGAATTCAGCGGCGTCAACGAAGCAGCCAAAAAACGCACTATGGGCGAAGTTACCCAAGTTTGGCTCTACACCGCATTTGACCACCCACACACTTCATGTGGATGCTTCGAAGCAGTAACCTTCTACATCCCCGAAGTCGACGGGTTCGGCGTTGTGAACCGCAGCTTCAAAGGCGCAACTGTCAACGGCTTACCGTTTAGCACCATCGCAGACTCCGCCGCAGGCGGACGACAAATTGATGGCTTCCACGGCATGAGCATCGAGTACATGCGCAGCAAGAAATTCTTTGCAGCAGACGGCGGATGGAACCGAGTTGTCTGGGTACCTAAAGAAGTCAAAGAACGTGTTAAAGAATTCATCCCAGCAGACGTCGTTGACAAAGTAGCCACCGAAGAAGACGCAACCAACATCGAAGCACTCAAAACTTTCCTCAAAGCCAAGAACCACCCAGTCGTCGCAAGATGGGAAGCAGAAACAGCCCCGGCAGTCGAAACCGCAGCCGCAGAAGAAACCGTCGCAGCAGAAGGACAAATGATGCCAGTAATGACCGCAGCCTCCCTCCCAATAATGGCGGGCGGATTCAAAATCATACTCAAAGACGCCAAAATCTACGCCAACAAAGTCATCATAAAGACAGTCAAAGACGAGAAAGCCAAGTAAACGGTGACACACTTTGTCTACCGACAAAAAAGACAAAAAAACCTCTGTCGCTGAAGGTCTGGGCTTAAGTCCCGAGATCTTGGAGCTTCTTGCGAAATTCCAGGAGATCGAGATTGAAGACTTCCAGATGGATGCCAGCGAATTGGAGCTGTCCTTCGAGCCAGGTATGGCTGGGCAAATGATGCCCAAGCTAAAATTGCCCCCCTCGTTGAAGGCAAAGCCAGTCTCTATGTTGCAGGCATCTTTCGTGCCTCCAATAGAGACTTACCCGAACAAGATTGCTCAGGTAGTCTTGGGCGGTACCAAGAGCCAAGGTGGCACACGCGGCAAATCCATAACTGTAGGCGGAGAAACTTCTCCCGCTTTCTACACTTTTGAGCGACCCATAGTGAACGCACCCATTATAACGTTGGACGTTTTCGACATGGAAGTTCCCCTATCTAAGGCGGTCAAGATGCACGTCAAAGACGTCGTCGGTGATCCCGCAGCGTGGGCAAAACTTGCAGTAGAAAAGTTCGGCGCAGATATGGTGACCGTTCACCTTATCAGCATCGACCCATTGCTTAAAGACGCCACTCCAAAGCAGGCAGTAAAAACCGTTGAAAACATTTTGCAGGCGGTTGACGTTCCGCTCGTGATTGGCGGATGCGGCGACCCGATTAAAGACGCAAACGTCTTCGCAGAAATCGCTGAAACCTTCAAAGGCGAACGATTCCTTATCAGCTCCGTAACCCGCGACATGGACGTCGAGCGCTGTGGCAAATTCATCAAGAAAAATGGACATGCAGTGCTCTCATTCACGCCAATGGACATGAACTTAGCTCGCGAACTTAACCGCAGACTCTACGACTTCGTCGGAAAAGAAGATATAATCATGGACTTGACCACTGCAGCTCTGGGTTACGGCTTAGACTACGCATTCACTAACATGGAACGCGCCAGGATCGCGGGCTTGATGGGCGACACCGAATTGGCACACCCCATGAGTTCAGGCACCACCAACGCATGGGCAGCAAGAGAAGCATGGCTCAAAATGGCCGCCGAATGGGAACCCCGCGAACTTCGAGGTCCACTCTGGGAAGTCACCACCGCACTGACTCTATTGCTTGCAGGTGTAGACTTATTCATGATGATGCACCCTGCCGCAGTAAAAACCCTCAAAGATGTAACCAAGAACCTGGTAGCCGGCGGCAAAGTCGACGCAGCAAAATTCGCCGACTGGGTCTCGGTCAAAGCTTAAGGAGACATGACTATGAGCAAACGAGCAAGCATGAAAGAACTCAGCCCAATTGACATCTACAAGCTCCTCCCAAAGATTAACTGCAAAGAATGCGGCCAAGAAAACTGCATGGCATTCGCCACCAAAATCGTGAACCGCGAAGTCAACATTGACAGTTGCAAACCGCTGCTAAAGAAAGAGTACGAGAAAGCTTACCTGCAACTCAAAGACATCTTGAGACCTGCAGTGAAAGAGGTCGTCGTGGGTGTTGGCGAGAAAGCAAAGAAACTCGGCGGCAAACTCGTCATGTACAGGCACGAATTCACCTACTTCAATCCCACAGCCATAGCCATAGACGTAACCGACGAAATGCCCCAAGACGAAATAGCGAGCCGCATAAAGAAAACCGAGAACTTCAGCTTCGAATACATCGGTTACACCCTCAAACTCGACATGATTGCAGTCCGTTGCACTTCTGGCGACGCAGAGAAATTCAAAGCGGTCGTCAAGAAAGTCTCCGAAAGCACCAAACTGCCTTACATTATCTGCGCTTTGAACCCAGCAATCGCCGAAGCAGGCTTAATGGCTGCACCCAAAGCTAACCCACTGCTTTATGCTGCAACCGCGGAAAACTGGAAAGACATGGCAGAACTCGCCATGATGTACAGTTGTCCACTTGTGGTTTCTGCTCCAAACGACATGAACATGCTGGTTTCGCTGGTTAAGACTTTGATGGCTTACGGCGTTAAAGACCTGGTTCTTGACCCCGGAACTTTCCTAAACGAAGGTTTAGGTGCCACGATAAACAACTTTACCATGCTGCGCAGAGCGGCGTGTAAAGGTGGCGAGGAATTGGCGGGCTTTCCGTTAATGGGTGTTCCTATGGCGGCATGGATTGGCAAAGGCGACACAGCTGACGAAATCATCAAATGGAAAGAAGCTTACACCGCAGGAATGCTGATTGTCCGATACGCCGACATAATCGTCATGCACGGCAACGACGGCTGGTCACTACTACCAAACGCAGTTCTACGCCAAAACATCTACACCGACCCACGCAAACCAGTCGCAGTCGCACCAGGACTCAAAGTCTTTGGCACACCCGACGAGAATTCACCAGTGTTCTTCACCTCAAACTTCGCCCTCACATACTACACAGTAGCTTCAGATCTTGAAAGCGCCAAACTCAACGCATACCTAATCGTAGTCGAAACAGAAGGCTCAGCAATCGACAGTGGAGTTGCGGGACGCAAACTCACAGCAGAACGAGTCGCGGACGCAATTAAAGCATCTGGCGTAGAAAGCAAAGTTAAACACCGCAAACTCATCATCCCAGGCAAAGCTTCACGCATCAGCGGCGAAATCGAAGAACTCAGCGGCTGGAAAGTTCAAGTCGGCCCAAGAGACAGCAGCGAGATACCCAAGTACCTCGTTGAGAAATGGCAACCATAAGCCATCCTTTCTTTTCCTTTTTCAAGTTTTTATGATCAAATTCTGAATAGTTATCGTTTCGTTAGGTTTTTATTTTCGCCCGGCAAACAGTTCTTAGGTGATTTTTTTGGACCATACAATTGTGCATTTTGAAATCCCAGCCAACGACATCGATAAACTCAAGAAATTTTACCAGACTCTGTTTGGCTGGAAAATGGAAAAGTACCCTGGACCTACAACCTACTATCTGGTGCAGACTGTTCCCGTAGACGACAAAATGACTCCAATCAGGGCGGGAGTTAACGGCGGCTTATACTGCAAAAAAGACGCATCGGACCCCGCTTTGGCGAAACAGATAAACTATATTTGGGTTGAATCCGTTGAGGAGTACAGCAAGAAAGTCGAGAAGCTGGGCGGCAAAATCGTTGTTCCAAAGATGGAGATTCCGGGTTTGGGTTGGTGGGCGCTGGCTTTGGATCCTGAAGGCAACCACTTTGGAATGTTAGAGTATTTGCAGAAATAGTGTTCTCGGCTCCTTTTTTCTGAGCTCGCCTTTTTCTCTTGATAGGCAAGTTTTTTATTTGTGCTGCTTTATACTGGATTCAGCGGGGAATGACAGTGAAAAGTTTAGTCGTCTACTATTCACGGACAGGAAACGCCAAATTCGTTGCAGAAACCGTTGCTGCGGAGTTGGGCTCGGATATTGAAGAAGTCGTGGATATGAAGAGCCGTGAAGGTAAACTCGGCTGGATGTCCGCTGGCAGAGATGCTATGCAGGGAAAAGAAACCCAGATTTCCCCAACTACAAAAGTTCCCGCCGACTACGACCTCATAATCATTGGAACACCAATCTGCGCTTGGAGTCCATCCGCCGCAATTAGGACTTATCTTAGCAAGAACGACTTGACGGGGAAGAAAGTGGCTTTGTTCTTCACGATGGATTCGAACTTACGTGGGGCAGTCGAGAAAACTAAGGCGTTGGCGCCGAAAGCTGTTTTCGTGGGTGACTTGGCGGTGGCGAAGACGTTGGAGAATAAGGAAGAGGCAGCCAAGAAAATCGCTGAATGGTGTAGCACACTTAAAACGCAAATATAGACCCAAAATTTCTTTTCTATTCTTTTTTGCATTGGGTCTCTGATTTTTTGTGAGATTGAGGTTCGGGCGGGACTTTTTTCGAATATCTCTCGATGTAATCTTCTCCTGACCTGAAAACATCCTCGATTCGTTCCCGACGTTTTTGTGCATTGATTCGGCTGTTCACGACCTCGACTTCTTTGGTGTTTTTGAAGGATTCGGTTTTGCCGTCTTCGCGTTTGCGGGTGACTTTGATGCAGTCGTCAACCATGCAAGAAAGAACGCAAGCTTCACAATGAAGACATAGGTCTTCGGTGACTTGGATGCCACTGTTTGTCCAGTAGAGCGCGTTTGTAGGGCACGCCTTGATGCAGAGCTTACATTGGATGCCGACACATGTGTAGGGATTGATGGTTATGGTGCCTTCGGGGTAAAGGTCTTTGTCTTTGTATTTGGTGGTTTCGAGGAACTCTTGGCGTTGGGTTTTGGCGGGTTTCTCTGGCTTCTGCTGCTTATTGTCGGATAGCATGTCAAATATGTCGAAAGACGCGGCGTTTTTCTGCGGCATTTACGGGTTTTTCCTGTTAGGGAGTTATCTTTGGGGCTTATGGGTATTAAGTTTGGTGAATTATTATTACTTATCCCAATGCAACTTGGGGAGACTCCATGCAAACGGCTTATTACCGCGTTTGGGTCCAGTTAGATTGGTGAATTGTGATGTGCGAATTCAACGTAATCCTCAACGGGAAAACCATGTTCAAAGACGTAGTTTATGCCAAAGAAGAAGGCAAAAACGTGGTCGTCAAGAACGTGCTCGGCGAAACCAAGGAATTTAAAAACTGCGTTATAACCGAAGTTGACGTGAACGCGACGAAACTGGTTTTAACAGCCACCAAAGCCTAAATTTTCCTTCTTTTGCTCTCTGCAGCCTACCCCTCCCTCTTTTGTGAAAACCCCGTTTCGGGTTGATTTTTTGGTTCTGAGTCCGATTTGGGTTTATATCAAGGTTTAAAAAGGTGCAGAAAGATGAGAAAAGGTGTAAAAAGATTGAAAATGGTGAAAAAAGGCGGATTTCTTCACATAGGAATCAAGTCGGTGTACCAGAAGCGATTTTCCCTAAGCACCACTTCGCCCCTCGTGAAAAGCACCGGCTTTGTGAAGGTGGGTCCATTGTAGACGAACGTATGGAACTCCCCATTTTCCCCGCACGGATCCACCCCAGCTGGCAGTTCAGCCAGCAACTGTTTGTCGTAATCTCTTCCTGAAAACTCCTTATCCAACACGTTACCGTCTACAACTGAAATGACTGCCTTGAAGCCCAACTCAACAAAATGGTTGGCTAGGTCCCGCGTATCGCGGTTCCACAGCGGATAAATCCCATGCATGCCGATTCTGGCGAGCAATTCGTCGCGGAACTTTCTGACGTCTTCGAGGAAGATGTCGCCGAAAACAACCGAAACGACACCGCGGTTCCGGTAGCTGCGTAGTATCGATAGGAATTCTTTCTCGTAGTTCTCATCCGCTGCGCCTTTTGCTAGAAGCATTTCTTCCACGGGGAAGCCTAAAGACGCAGCCTGCTGCTCAAGCAAAACCCTGCGCACTCCATGAATGCTTACTCTGTCATAATCTTGAGTCACTGTTGTAAGCAGTCCCATCACATCCATCCCTGACTTCAGAACCTCATAAAGCGCCAGCGCGCTGTCTTTGCCACCGCTCCAACCAACAATGACCTTTTCAACCAAGCCCAACGCCTTCTGCTATTCAGATTTGTGTTGAACCGGATGTACTGAGGACCTGCGGGTTTCCGGTTGTCCACAGCACAGTCAATTTGATCGCTGAAATTCTCCATCGTCCACCTTCGTGTAAGAGCTGGAAATCGTACCTGCCGCCAACCGTCCACAGCGAATCCCCTAGAGGATTAGGACGAACGTGAGTGGCAACAACGTTGCATGCGCAGGTCGCCGTGTTATCCGCCTGTATGGTTATGTGGAGGTTTGTGATGACGTGCTGTGTCGCTTTCAACGGCGTCAATTGCGTCTTCCAGCGATCAATGACCTCGGCGCAAATCAGATGCTCGATTTGCCCGCCGAAAAGCGAAACATAATCCAACTCCACCGTCTCCGCCAAAACCTCCCCCAGCTCCAGCCACTCCTTCGCGTCCAGATGCAAGCCGAGCCGGTCGACGGTTTCCTCAATTTCCTGCCTCTGAGACAGCAAGTTAACAAGCACCAAAACCAACCTCAACAGATAGCAGCGTGTTGAGGGGAATATAGATTTTGGTATGAAAATGTGGTGGCGGGCCCGCTGGGATTTGAACCCAGGATTCTCGGCTCCGGAGGCCGATGCCTTAATCCGTGCTAGACTACGAGCCCAACCGCACAAAACAAAGCTTCAGCCGATTTAAGCCGTTCGCTACTCTCCCTCAACTAACTCCTCGTTAATCCACCACGCCTTCTTCTTCCCGGACCGCTCGCCGCCGTAATAGTCGAGGACTGCTTTGCCGCATTGTTTTTGGCTGGCTTTTTGGATTTTCTGCAGACGGTTGAGAACCAGCCACCGGTTAATCTGCATGTACTCCGCCAACTCGGGGGTTGTTGCACCCTTGTAATGCATCAGATAATCAACAATCTTGCGGTCTACATCGTCAAAGCAGAAGGTTTTAGGGTCCACTTTGCGATCTCCGTAGGTGAGCAGCTCAAGGTCAGCGAGGTACTTGCGCATTCCACCCAGTTCAGCCTCGATTTTTTCCATCCGAGTCTCAAGCTCCAGCAGCTTGTTGGCTTTGGGCGTTTTCTGCAGTTTCTCCAAAATAGCTTCCCGGATGAAGTCGCTTCGGTCCCCTTCGGGGATACGCAGCGCCAGCTCGTTGAAGACATCGTCAGGAACTTTGGCTGAGACTGTTCTCGGGTCGGTCACGGAAATCACATCCTCTTATTGTGCGTTTCCTTATTTCTGCTTTCTCATATTTCTTTGAAAACGCGAAGATTATTTAAGGAAAGAACGCAAAGTGGGAGGTGGTGCATAGAATTGAAAGATTGGACCCAAAAGGAAATTTTAATTCTCGCATTTGATCACCGTTCATCCTTCACGGAAAAACTCTTCGGTATTAAAGGTCGCAAACCTACCGCTGAAGAGAAGCTGGATATAGAAGCCTACAAGAAAATCATTTTTGAAGGATACCGCGCCGCAGTGGAGAAAGGCGTACCTAAAGAAATCGCGGGGTTGCTTGTGGATGAAGAATTCGGCACCCAAGTTCTTTTGGAAGCCAAGAAAAACGGCTACATGTTTGCAATGCCCGTGGAGAAGTCTGGTCTAGAAGAGTTTGACTTCGAATACAGCGACTCCTACCCTGAGCACATCCAAAAGTTTGACCCAACGTTTGTGAAGGTTCTGGTCCGCTATAACCCCCAAAGCGACCCAACAATTAACCAGCGGCAACTGGCTCGGCTAAAGAACTTAAACGACTACTTGCACAAAACCCAACGGCCTTTTCTCTTCGAACTCATCGTTCCCGCAACAGCCAAACAACTTGGGGATGTCGGAGGATCAAAAGAAGCCTACGACAAGCAAGTTCGCCCCAAACTGATGGTTAAAACCCTTGCAGAGATTCAGGATGCCAAAGTTGAGCCTGATGTATGGAAACTCGAAGGTGTCGACGACCCCAAAGACGCAAAAGCCATCGTTGCCCAAGCCCAAAGTGGAGGCAGAAAAGCCGGCGTTATCACCCTTGGCAGAGGCGAATCAAAAGAGCACGTGCAGCAATGGCTTGCTGTGGGCGCTAAAATCCCCGGCATCATTGGGTTTGCTGTAGGACGCACCATCTTCTGGGATCCGCTTGTCGAATACAAAGCTGGGCGTATAACCAAGGAAGACGCCATTGGAAAAATCGCCGGAAACTATCTGGACTTCACAAACTTGTGGATGAAAGAGAAAGGCAAACGCTGAAAATCATATTCAGCAAAGTACCTCAAATAAACCGGAGTTACTGGGGCGGACCTGTTTGCCCTGCGATTTTTGCGAGCAACAGGCACCGATTCTCCGTTATTTCGCGGATTTTTCCGCGTAGCGTTTCTCCTGTAACTTTTTCGGCTTTCAAGATTTCCATTTTCTTTGAAAGGTCCTCGTCTCCCAGGAACTTGAACCAGGCTTCAAAGTCTCCGCGGTTAAAATGGAAATTGATTGATTCGAGGTTGACTTGGCTGATTTTGTCGCAGAAATCCAGCAGATCCTTCGCGTAGAGATTGAGAGGTTTGCCGATTCCGCCATAAAAGTGAAAGGCCTTATCCGAAGGCGCTAAAGAAAGAATTCGTAGAGCGGTTTCTTTGGTGATTTTAGGTATCCCAAGCGTTTTTTTGCCGTTTTCCGATATGACGTATTGCCCTTTTAACGGTGATTCTGCATATCCCATTCTGACTAAGCCGATGAGGTGCATCTGGACAGCTGGCTGCTCTTTTCCGATCTCTTTCGCGATTTGGCTGGCTTTCACGGGTTTTTCGTGAAGCAACAGCGCCTCAAGTATCTCGCGTTTAACTGTGGACAAATCCATTAGTGCACTCTCCAGTTTCATATATACGCACAGTGTCTAATCAAACTTTTCTATCGTGCCTATTTAGAAGGCGACTGTTTCGATTAATAACTATAAGAAACTAGAATAGGCAAAGTATTAGTAGAAACAAACAGTTGCATTAGTTGGAACGGTGGAGAATGCCATGAAAATTGCTGTTTTCGTTTATGAATACCCTCCCAAAATTGTCGGAGGCCTTGGAACCTACGCCGCGGAAATCACCCGCAAATTCGTCCTTAATGACCACGACGTGACAGTTTTCACTATGAACGATGACGCCGGAACGCTTCCAACCCGGGAAATCTGGCGAGGCATCGAAATCCATCGTCCCCTGCACCTTGACATTTCCGATTCCTTACCTGACGTCATCGCCGAAGACATCCGCAAGTGGGGCAGAGGTATCAATCTGTTTGGCAAACTCATGGTTTACAACTACCTGTCCGCATCCAAACTAGTTAACGAACTCATTAAGAAAGAAGGCATGAAATACGACATAGTAGTCGCGCATGACTGGCTCTCAGCCATGGGCGGAATAACCGTTAAGAGGGAAACGGGGCTTCCACTAGCTTTTCATGTCCACTCAACAGAGCAAGGCAGAACCATGGGAAACGGCAGTAGTGTAGTGAGCAACATTGAACTCCGGGCAGGTAACATGGCAGATTTAGTCGTCACCGTTTCCTATGCAATGAAGGACGAGCTGATCCAACTAGGATTTCCCAAAGAAAAAATCCAAGTCAGCTACAACGGCGTCGATCCCCAAAAATACAACCCTGAAGGCATAACGGCAGAGCAAACCCGCAAAATCCGCGCCCTTTACGGCATAAAAGACGACGACTTCATGATTCTCTTTTTAGGCAGACTTGTAGGTGTGAAAGGCGTTGACAAACTCATCATGGCCATGCCCCACATCTTGCCCAAATTTCCCAAAGCAAAACTCGTAATTGTAGGTGTCGGTGACCTGCAAGAATACCTGCAAAACCTGGTAAAAACCATACGGCTAGACGAATATGTACGATTCCGCCTAGATTTCATACCAGAGGAAGAACGAATACTCCACTACGCAGCATGCGACATAGCCGTTTTCCCCAGCTTCTACGAACCCTTCGGTATAGTTGCTCTCGAAGCCATGGCTATGGAGAAACCCGTCGTCGTCGGCGCAGCAGGCATCAGCGGAATGCGAGAAATCGTTATCTGTTGCGGCGAAGAGCAATGCGGCTACCACGTTGACCCCAACAACCCCTCCGACATCGCATGGGGAATAACCAACGCGCTGGAAAGCCCCGAAAAACGCAAATGGCTAGGGAAAAACGGCAGAAAACGAGTCCTCAAAGAGTTTACGTGGAGCATAATTGCCGAGAAAACCGTGGCGCTCTATGAAAAAATCGTTAACCGCTGATTATCTTGCCACGACAAACCATAAAAACGGCAGAGATGCGACAGAAAGTAGCGCGGGAAGCTGCGACCCTCCTTTATTTTGGTTCAGAGAAAGAGTACAAGCAGGCTAAACTGAAGGCAGCCGCGAACTTTGGTGTACATGTTCTTCCGTCAAACCTTGAGGTCGCATTAGAACTAGATCAAATCGCCGAAGAAACTGAAGGTACAGCTAGAACAGCAAGGCTTATCCAGATGCGGATGGACGCTTTGAAAATCATGCAAGTTCTGAGGAGTGCTTGTCCGATTTTGATTGGGAGCGTTTGGCGAGGTACCATACGCAGAGGCAGCGACATAGATATCGAAGCCTTTGATGACGAGCCAGAAGCGCTCGTTGGATTACTCAAAACGCTCGGCGTGAGAGCGCTTAAAACCCAGCGGATAACCACGACCGAACATGGAAAAACTTGGGCTTCTCTCCACATTTACGCGGAATCTTTGAGTGGGTACGTACTCGAAATCGTGGTTCGACCGTTAGAGGAATCTGGCAGAAAACGAACTTGCGACACCTTTGGTGACGAAATTAAAGGTTTAAGAATTCACGACCTCGAAAACCTGCTCAAAGAATACCCAACGAAACGTTTCCTACCATCCT
>JADGNF010000055.1 GCA_017883615.1 Candidatus Bathyarchaeota archaeon | reverse complement strand
ATTTAGCTACACTTCTAGCTCCGTTGGCTCTCCTCTTATCACAGTAACGGTAACTGACAGTCTAAATGCAACTTCTCTTCAATCATCTGCACCTTCTGTAATAGTGAACACTGCGCTTGCTGCTCCTTCAGCATCAGCGTCGCTTGATACGGTTGAGCAGGGTCAAACCTCAACTTTGTCATGTGCCGTGATAACTACCGGAACCTCTCCTTACACGTATCAGTGGTTCAGTGAAGGACCAAGCACATCGTTTTATTCGCTTATTAACGATGCAACTTCATCAATCAACAACTTTGTCAGTTCAACGTCAACAGCCACCGGAAGTTGGAGCTTCATTGTGCAGGTTACAGATAATTCTGGGGCAGCTCTAAACTCGTCCGTTACACAAATAGCTGTTATCGCTCTAACGGCTACTCCTACGCCTACTCCAACAACTAACCCGACTGAAACTTCCGCTTCAACAAACAATCCGCCCCCAACACCAGCTCCTCAAACAACTTCTACTCCAACCCCCACCCAGACTCCAACAACTACAGTGAACCCCACTCAAACTCCATCGCTTACGCCTAACTCTACATTCACACCTTCCCCGAACCCAACCGCAACACCAGAAATCAGCTTAAGCCCATCACCGACAATCCCAGAAATGCGACCTCTAATTCCTTTCACAATGCTAGCAATTCTTGCTGTGTCGATCCTAATCTACAGAAAAAAAACAAAAAAGAAAATCTTCTAACTAATTTCTTCTTTTTGTTTCGTGTCAGCCATTGCGACGACGCAAGTGACTACAATAACGGTATTTGCAGATTTGTGGCATGGACGGTTTTATGGACGAGAATTGTGTCGTTTCATCACAAAAAACAGTATAAGCTTTTGTCTGAAAATCGGGATAAACGTTATAAGCGCGTTGGGGTCAATGGAAAAGGACGTGAACTCTACATGGAATTATGGAAACTTCGTCTATCCATGGTTGCCACTTTGGCGTTAATCTTCGGGTTATCCACCTTAATGTTCGGTTTAATCCTGACTTGGGCTGGAAGCTTTTCTCTGATGACCATGGGTATCTTGGTTGTCACATTCAACATTGTCCAATGGCTCTTCGCACCGTACCTTGTAGGCGCAATCTATAAAGTGCGCGAAATGAAGGCAGACGAAAACCCCCATCTTCACCAGATGGTCACTGACTTAAGCCACAAAAGCGGAATAAGCGTCCCCAAATTGATGCTTGCCCAAATTCCCCTACCAAACGCGTTTGCTTACGGATCTCCAATCTCGGGTAACCGGGTCGCAGTTACGCAAGGTTTGCTTGGCAGCCTTAACGAGGGCGAAGTGGAAGCGGTTTTGGGCCATGAGCTCGGTCACCTCAAACACCGCGACGTTCAGGTCATGATGGTTGTCAGCTTCCTGCCAGCCTTATGCTACTACATTGGCTATTCCCTAATGCTTTCGGGCATGTTTGGAGGAAACCAGAAAAACAACAGCGGCAACGGCGCCCTAATCGGCATAGCATTCATGGGTTTCAGCTGGGTACTCAACCTCTTCACGCTACACGTTAGCAGACTGCGCGAATACTACGCTGACAGACACAGCGTCTCCGTCGTCGGCGACGGCGCAAACAAACTAAGCACAGGCTTAGCAAAGATCGTTCACGCCTCTGCAAAAGTAACCAAAACCCAAAAGCAGCAACAGACACAACAAAAGAATTTCAGCGGTTTCAGATCATTATTCATCACGAACCCAGAAACCGCTCAAGAAGATTCAGCAACGTTGAACGAGGTCGGGAATGGTCAGACCCTTGTCGACGAAATCCTCGCCAAAAAAATCACCTCCGGCGACAAATTAATTGAAGCCCTATCGACTCACCCAAACATCGTAAAGCGTCTGCGTGCCCTTCAAGAATTAAACAAGAACCCCTACGCCTAAACGGCTTCCCTTCGCCATTTCTTCCCTTTTTCGTATTTTAAGAAAGTTTAAAACAACTCTGCCCTCATTGAGTAGCAGTGATTGCCTTGGATACCAAAAGCCTCTTTCAGCAAGTTGACGCCCTCAAACCCGAAATGATCGACACCTTAACTCAGCTTATACGCGTACCAGCCATGGCTCCAGAAAGTGGAGGAACTGGCGAAGACGCAAAATTTGAAGTGCTCCTGAAGATTCTTTCCAAAATTGGATTTGACAAAATAGAACACTACGACGCCCCTGATCCCAGTGTTCCATCGGGTAAAAGACTCAACGTTGTGGCGTACTTGAATGGGAAAACGGATGCGAAACGGCTTTGGATCGTTGCACATCTGGACGTGGTTCCCTCAGGGGAAGAATCGCTTTGGAAGATAACCAAGCCATTTGAACCCAAAGTACATGGCGGCTGCATCTATGGACGTGGAAGCGAAGACAACGGGCAATCACTGGTTTCAGCCATTTTCGCGGCTAAAGCTCTCAAACAACTAAGCGTTAAGCTGAATCATACGTTTGCTCTGGCTTTTGTATCAGACGAGGAGCAAGGCAGCACGAAGGGCATCCAGTACTTGCTTAGTAAGGGGATTTTCCGGAAGGACGATTTGGTTGTGGTTCCTGACCATGGCACCCCAAAAGGCGACTTCATTGAAATCGCCGAGAAAAGCATCCTCTGGTTCAAATTAACCACCATTGGCAAGCAGGCGCATGGCAGCTTGCCCAACAAGGGTTTGAATGCTCACCGCATCGGCATGGAAGTCGCACTGGAGTTAGATAGAAAGCTGCATGAGAAATACGACGCAAAAAATGATTACTTTGATGTCCCCGCCAGCACGTTTGAGCCGACCAAGAAAGACAAGAACGTTGATTCGGTCAACATTGTTCCGGGAGAAGACACGGTGTATTTTGATTGCCGCGTGTTGCCAAACTACAAAATAAACGAAGTACTGTCTGACATCCACAAAATCACCTCAGATTTTGAGAAGAAAACCGGGGCAAAAATTCAGCTTGACATTCTACAGAAACAGTCTTCACCGCAAAACCTAACCGCGGACTCTGAGATCGTGGTGCTCCTCAACCAAGCGCTCAAACAAACAAGGGGTTTTGAGGCTCGAGTCGGCGGCGTTGGCGGAGGAACATGCGCAGCATTTTTCCGGGAAAAGGGAATTCCGGCAATTGTTTGGAGCACCATCGATGAAGTCCCACATCAACCCGACGAATACGCAAGGATAGCGAACATGGTTGAGGATGCCAAGGTCTTCGCGGTTTTAGCCGCGATGTAGCTTTCTCTGTAGATCACCCGCGTTTCTTTTTTCTGCGGCAAAAATGTTTTAAAGGGGCTTTATCTGTTAATGCACGAATTCCATTAACGGAGCTAACAAGTTTGAACAAGACTGACAAGATAATCTGTCAAGCGCAACGCGAAGGTCGCAAAGCACTCTTAGAGCCTGAAGCCAAAACCATCTGCGAGGAATACGGCATAGCAATAAATAATTTCATGGTGGCAAAAAGCGCTGAGGAAGCCGCAAAAGCAGCCGAAAAAATAGGGTACCCGGTAGTTTTGAAGATTGTTTCCCAGGACATAATCCACAAATCAGATGCTGGCGGAGTGAAAGTTAACATTAAGAATAAAGAAGAAGTGAAAGCAGCGTACAACACCATTTTGGAGAACGCCCACAAATACAAGTCAGACGCGAGAATCGCGGGAATTCTGGTTCAAGAGATGGCTCCGCAGGGAACAGAAGTCATTGTTGGCGCCATAAAGGATCCCCAGTTTGGACAAACCCTTATGTTTGGATTAGGCGGGATCTTCGTGGAAATCCTCAAAGACGTAACCTTCAAAGTTGCACCTATAACTGAGGCTGAAGCTGCAGAGATGATTGTTGGCGTAAGAGCCTACCCGCTTCTCAACGGGTACAGAAATACACCTGCATCCGATGTTAAAGCCATAGTGAACGTGCTAATGTCTATCTCAAAACTTGTAATTGACCACCCGGAAATCAAAGAGCTCGACTTGAACCCGATTATGGCCTACGAAAAAGGCACAAAAACAGTGGACGCCCGAATAATTCTGGAATAAGAACTCAAAATAATTTTAGTTTGGAAGTTGCTGTCTTATCTTTTCAGCTGCCCTTTCCAACGTTTCCCTGTCAACTACTCCCAGTTCTTCAAAACGAGGCATCTTCTTGCCCTCGAAACGAGGAATAACATGAACGTGCAAGTGGAAAATGTCTTGTCCCGCTGCTTTGCCGTTCTGCTGAACAATGCTGATGCCATCTGCTTTGGTGGCTTTTTTAACTGCGGCTGCGATTTTCTTACTGACTTTGTGGGTTGCAGCTAGCACTTCTTCAGGTGTGTCAAAAATGTCTACGTAATGGTGTTTGGGGATTATGAGCATGTGTCCTTCGCTTACGGGTCGGATGTCCATGAACGCTAAAATCTGATCGTCTTCGTAGAGGATGCTGGCGGGTGCTTCTTTTCGGATTATTTTGCAGAAAATGCATGTTTTCTCGCTCATGTAAATTCACCAGAAGGACAATTCAATTGCCATAGGAGCATGCAACGGTTTTTATATCTATTGCCTTCCATATTTCTTAGGGCTAAAAACCCATAAGGTGAATTTGTGACTGATCTTGAAGATAAAGTTCGTGAGGAAGTCGGCAAAGTTAAAGATCCAGAGACAGGTCAGAGCTTTGCTGAAATGCAAATGATAACTAGCGTTAAAGAGGAAGAGGCTGGAACTGTCAAAGTTGAGTTTATCCCCACTAGCCCGTTTTGTCCTATTGCATTCAAGCTTGCCTCCGACATAAAAGCAGCCGCCAAAACTGTTCCTGGCGTTAAGAAAGCCTTGGTTTTCTGCCGTGGTCACATGATGGAGCAGCAAATCAACGAAATGACCAACAAGTAACCGGTTCCATCGATTTGGTTGTTGTCTTTTACAGTTGGTGCTGATAGCCAGCGATTTGGAGAATGGTCAAATGGTTACTTCATTTTGCTAAACGACCATGTTCCGATTGCAATCATCAACAAGTCAAAAGCGCCTACGATGCCGATGTCTACCCATAAGGGCTGGATTTGCAGAGGCGCATAGGGCGCACCCAGGATGACAGTTTTTAATGCATCTACCCCATAAGTCAGGGGGTTTACTCGGGCGACGACTTGAAGCCACTGGGGCGTATTGGTTCCCGCGATGGGGAACAGTGCGCCGCTGAGGAAGAACAAGGGCAGATTGATGAAACTCTGAATTGCCCCAAAGCTTTCTAGGCTACCCATGAAGCTGGCTATGATTAAGCCTAAGCTCACCAAGCCGATGGTTATGAGTAGCATGAGGGGTAAGCATTCGAGGAATGCGGTGAAGGTGAAACTTATTCCCAGCGCTAAGGCAATGGCAAAGACGATTACACCTTGAATTAGTGCGTCGGTGCTGTCGCCAATCATTTTGCCCAAGAACAAAGTGAAGCGGGAAACAGGTGCAACCAAGATTTCTTTGAGGAAGCCAAATTCGCGATCCCAAATGACAGATATGCCCATGAACATCGCTGTGAACAACAAGGTCTGAGCGACAATGCCTGGAAAGATGAGTGTTTGATAGTTGACGCCTGCAATCTGGAAACCGCCTCGGAGGGCAGCGCCGATTCCTGCGCCGAAAACAACAAGCCAAAGCGCCGGTTGGACAAAGCTGCTGACGATTCGGGTTCGGTCCCGAAGGTAGCGTTTCACTTCGCGAAGCCACAAAGTGTAAAATCCTCGTAATTCGGTCAACGGATTTTCCTCCGCTGAATCGCTGCGAAGCCATGCAATTCCTTTCCCCCATCCGCCCGTATGTTCTTCCCCGTGTAATGAAGGAAAACATCTTCCAAATTTGGTTCCCGGAGTTGGATGGAGTCGACCAAGAAGTTGCTGTGCGTTGCAGCCTCCATTACTTTAGGCATAAGAGATTGTCCGCCGCGAACAGTGATTTCTAAGGTGCCGTCGACAATGCGGCTTTGGGTGAGCCCAAGTTTTTCAGAAAGCAAAGCAGTGAGTTCGTCGATTTTTGCGGCTTTAATGGTTATGACGTCCCCTTCCAAGGTGTCTTTGAGCTTTTGCGGCGAATCCAGAGCTACGAGTTTGCCGTGATCGATTATGCCGATGCGGTCGCTCAGCCGATCCGCTTCATCCATGTAGTGAGTTGTGAGCACGACGGTTATGTCGTGGGCTTCTTTGAGCTCTTTTATGTAAGTCCAAATGTGGTCGCGGGTCTGAGGATCCAAGCCGACTGTCGGTTCATCCAAAAACAGAACCTTAGGATAATGAATCAGCCCGCGCCCAAGCTCCAGCCTGCGCCTCATGCCGCCTGAATAAGTCCTCATTAAGTCGTCAGCCCTGTCCTCTAATTCGACCAGCTTGAGGATTTTGTCAATGCGGTCTTTCTGCTGGCTGGTCGGAACGCCATAGAGGTTAGCATGCATGTACAGGTTTTCTCTTCCCGTAAGGCGGTCGTCGATGCTTGGGTCCTGAAAAACGATACCGATGCTCCTGCGAACTTGCATAGCTTCCCTGACTATGTCAAAGCCGTTGACTTTCGCGGAGCCGCCCGTTGGTTTGAGTATTGTGCAGAGCATGTTGATAGTTGTGGTTTTGCCTGCGCCGTTGGGTCCAAGGAACCCGAAGATTTCTCCTGATTCCACCGTGATGTCGAGTTTGTCGACAGCTGTGAGTCCACCAAAGGATTTAGTTAACTGGTTAGTTTCAATAACATGTACCATTTGTTTCACATCATGTGTCGTTTTTCTGTTTCTGAAAGGCGGACCGTATGGCTCGCATGGCTTTTACGATGGCTTCTCTGTCGCTTGGGCTGGTGCCGCCGAGTTTTTCTGATAGATACGTTAGGGTTCCTTTTCGGGAGGCTTCCAGAATTGTGCGCCCGCGGTGCGTAATTGCTAAGCTTACCCGTCGCCTGTCGGTTGGGTCCTCTTCCCGCGACATTAAATCATTTTTGATGAGGTCGTCCACAAGCTTTGACGCTGAAGGCAAAGCGATTCCAATGTGTTCTGCGACATCGGAAAGGGAAGCGCCAGTGTTCCGATCTACGAAGAGTATTGTTCGGAACTGGGGGACGGTCAGGTCGGGTGTTCTTTGGCTACGCATTTGGTTGCGTATGTCTCTCATGATGAGTGGGACTACTTCGAGGAGTTCACGGGCGCATTCTTCTGTTGTGGCGACCATATTAATTCCACTTTCTAATGGTTAGATAAGCTAACTAATTAAACCTTCTGCAGACGCAAAGATTAAAACAAAGAAACCAAGCAAAAACCAAAATACTACCTAAGCCCATGAAGATAAGTAAAGTTGGCTCACCAATGCCCCTAAAAGAAGCACTTAAAGCCGATAGCCGTTACTTCCTGATCCTCTGCATCATGGGAGCCTTCGCCATCTTAAGCTCAACAATGGCAAAAAACCCAGTGCTTCCCCTTTTCACCGCAAGCTTGGGCACACCAAGCGACCTTATGGGCATAATTGCAGCTGCTTCCACAATTCCCGGCATACTGATCAGTTTACCCGCTGCCTCGCTCTCCGACGTCTTTGGCAGAAGAAAAATTCTCTTATTCGCTACCTTCATTTTCGCTTCCGCACCCTTCTTTTACCTGTTTGTCTCGGTATGGTGGCAGCTGGCGCTTGTACGTTTCTACCACGGCTTTGCAACCGCGATTTTCATTCCTGTCGCAGAAGCCACCATAGCCGAACGGTTCCCCACAAAAAGAGGCGAAAAAATATCCGCGTTCAACTCAGCAACATACGTTGGCAGGGGACTTGCCCCTTTCTTGGGCGGGTCAATTCTGTTTGTTACAGGATATGCTTACCACACGCTGTATTTGGCAGTTGGAGTGGCAGGAATCACGTCGTTAGTGATTGCTCTTCTGGTGCTTTCTGAAAGCAAAAAAACAACAACTGCACCACCAATGAGCGCGGGCAAAGCAACCGGGTGGATGCTTCGCGGTTGGGTAGAGGTCGCCAGAAGCAGGGGCGCCTTAATTGTAAGTTTTGTACAGGCGTGCCAATACTACGTTTTCGGCGTAGTAGAGTTTTACCTTGTGGAATACATGACCCAAATGGCAGGATTCAATGCTCTAGAAATTGCCGCTGTTTCAGGCATGCAGATTGTCTCGTTGATCGTTTCCAGACCCATAATGGGGCGGTTCTCCGATAAGACCAGCCGCCAAACTCCAATAATTCTAGGTTGCCTCATAAGCGGTGCGCTTTTAGTGCTAATTCCGTTTACAATCCAGTTCCCGTTGCTGCTAATGATTTCGATCGGGTACGGAGTAGGGTTTGCCATGGTGATTTCATCAACGGCGCCGCTCATGTGTGAATTAACCCCAGCAAACCTCGTGGGTACATCCATGGGTTTCTTGAGCACAACAATGGATATTGGGCAGACAATCGGACCGATAATCAGCGGTTTAATCTTGGCCTCGGCTCTGCAGTACGCGGGACTGTTTTCATCTTTGACTTTGCTGCTGCTACTTTCTGCATTGGTGTTTTTCTTTTCGGGAATAGCCAAACCGAGAAAACCTGAATGCCTCGAATGTGCCAAGCCAAGTCGAGAGCCGTCTTCTTTATAGGCAAAAAGCAACTACCAATGCAAGGAGAAAAACCCATGTTTGTCCACGCCAGCATTCGAACCAGCAACGTTAACCGTTCAATCGAATTTTACACAAAATTTCTGGGGCTCAAAATCGTGAAGCGCATGGAAATTCCTCAGAACAAGGCAGAGCTCGTTTTCCTTCAAGACCCAAAAGGCGAAGGTGCCACCTTGGAACTCACTTTTATGAGTGGGCAGAAAAAGTTCATCCAAGCTGACTATGAAGACCGTCTCTTTGATCACTTGGCTTTTGAGGTGCAAGACATGAACAAAACTTTAGAAGCTATGCGTAAAGCGGGCGTTACTATAACTGACGAGCCTTACCGATTGAATCCGAAAGGTAGCCTGCTAGCTTTTGTGGAAGACCCCGATAGAACATTAATTGAACTCATCGAAAAAACCTGAGAACTCAACAGCCAGGTGCTTATCATTACTTTGGGCAGCCTGTCTTCTGGAATAACCGCTTAATCATGTTTGGGACACGAAAGCATGCCTGAAGCTCAACAGCCTAAAAAACTCTCGCTCTTCGACGTGACCAGCATAGTTATTGGCGACGGATTAGTGGCTGATTCAGGTTTCTCTTTTCCCAGCGGTCACACTACAGGAAGCATTGTTTTTTGCGGACTAATCGCCTATTTTGTTTGGCAGCGCTGGAGAACACCCAAGCAGAGAGCGCTTGCAGTCACATTTTTCGTTACAATATCGTCGGCTGTAGGCTTTGACCGTATTTATTTAAATGTTCACTGGTTCAGCGATGTCTTGGGCGGAATGATGTTGGGGCTTTTTTGGTTGACTTTTTCTATTATGCTGTTCCAGCTTCTGAAAGCATACGGAAAATTCCAAATAGTAAGGTCTTCTTTTTAGGAACCGAGTTTATTAAATGTCTGGTTGTTGAATGATGGAAAGTGCAAAGATTATGCTTTTTTGTTAACGATACTTGCTTTGGTTTCAATAGGATTTGGGCTCCTAAAGATTTTCACACACTACAACTCGATTTGGAGGTCGGCACCTTTGGACTACATTGTTGTCATCGGCGTCGTTGGGTTCTTTTCATTTTTGCACAAAAGAGCTCAAAGGTGATTTACCCAATGAAAAAAGATGCCCTTGAATCATACACGAGCGTTTCCTGTTCTTTGGCATTTATGAATTAACTCAGATATGCCTTTAAGGGAGAGGAGAAATTTTTAGGTGAACAAATGTTGATGGCCTGATGCACGAAATTGACGTAGATTCAATAAAAGGTCTTTCCGACAGTGACGTTTCTCTCAAGTTGAAGACAGAAGGTTACAACGAACTTCCTTCCGCGAAGAAACACAGTGTTTTCAGTACCGCTTTCGACGTCATTAAAGAACCTATTTTCCTGCTTCTAGTAGCAAGTGGCAGCTTATATTTCATTCTTGGCGACGTCACCGAAGGAATAGTCTTATTGAGTTTCGTTTTCGTAATTATCGGCATTACCGTTTATCAGGAAACAAAGACCGAACACGCTTTAGAAGCCTTAAAAAATCTTTCAAGTCCTCGGGCGCTTGTTATTCGAAATGGATTTCAAAAACGTATTCCCGGTCGGGAAGTGACCGTTGGAGATGTCCTTATACTTTCCGAAGGTGATCGGGTTCCTGCCGATTCGACTGTTCTAACATCCAATAATCTTTTGGTGGATGAGTCGCTTCTCACGGGGGAATCAGTGCCAGTCCGAAAGATTGCTTGGAATGGAGAGCAACTCATAGCCAGACCAGGTGGTGACGATCAGCCATTCGTGTGTTCAGGGACTCTTGTGATTGCGGGACAGGCAATTGTAGAAGTAAGGGCAATAGGCGCAAAAACCGAAATGGGCAAAATAGGTACAGTTCTCCAAACGGTTCAAAGAGACGAAACCCGACTAAAACGGGAAATTTCAACAATGGTTCGGAGTAGCGCCTTTGTGGGGCTTGCCTTATGTGCAATAGTGATCATAGTGTATGGCTTAACTCGCCTCAACTGGATAGAAGGCATTCTAGCGGGAATAACTCTTGCAATGGCCATCCTGCCCGAAGAATTTCCAGTGGTCCTCACGATATTTCTTGCTCTTGGAGCTTGGCGTATGTCCAGAAAAAACGTTCTCACCCGACAAATGAACGCCATCGAAACTTTGGGCGGAGCAACGGTTCTTTGCGTCGACAAGACGGGCACACTTACCCAAAACAAAATGTCTGTTCGACGAGTTTATGCTAACGGGAAAACATGCGAACTGGATTCACTTAGCAGCCAAATGCCTCCAGATTTTTGCCATGAATTGATCGAATTCAGTGTTCTTGCCTGTAAAAGCGACCCTTTTGACCCAATGGAAAAGGCGCTTAAATTGTTCGCTCAGGGAGATTTTGCAAAAACAGAGCATATTCATTCTAGCTGGGAAATCGTCCAAGAATATCCCCTTTCCCAGAAGCTGCTCGCGATGTCTAATGCTTGGGTGTCACCCGACGGCAAAGACTACATTATCGCTTCAAAAGGCGCTCCGGAAGCTATAATGAATCTTTGTCACCTTGAACCCGGGAGAATTGTTGAGCTTTCAAAACAGGTTCAATTAATGGCTGGTAACGGTCTTCGAGTGTTAGGTGTTGCGAAAGCTTCATTTAAGAAAACAGATTTGCCAAAAGAGCAGCATGATTTTGGTTTCAGTTTTCTGGGATTAGTCGGCTTTGAGGATCCCGTTAGACCCAATGTGGCTGGCGCAGTTGAAGAATGCTATGCAGCTGGCATACGAGTTGTTATGATTACTGGAGATTATCCGCTTACTGCTCAGAATATTGGGCGACAGATCGGTCTAAAATCGGTTGAAAACTGCATTACTGGGCCAGAATTAGACGGTATGAGCGATGAGCAACTGAAAGGGCGTATTCGAGAGGTTAACATTTTCGCTCGTGTGGTTCCAGAGCAGAAACTCAGAATAGTGACCACGCTCAAAGCCACTGGAGAAATTGTGGCAATGACTGGTGATGGCGTAAATGACGCACCCGCATTGAAATCTGCGGACATAGGAATTGCGATGGGGGAACGTGGCACTGATGTTGCTCGAGAATCTGCTTCTTTGGTCTTGCTCGACGATGACTTCACTTCTATAGTTGGTGGAGTCAAAATGGGGCGGAGAATATTTGACAACCTGAAAAAAGCCATCGCCTACATCTTCGCCATACATGTTCCAATTGCAGGGATCTCGGTTATCCCTGTTCTTCTTGGGTGGCCCCTTATTTTGCTCCCTGTTCACATCGTCTTTTTGGAATTGGTGATTGATCCTGCTTGTTCAGTGGTTTTCGAAAGCGAACCTGAAGAAAAACAGGTCATGAAACGGAAACCCCGCTCAATGGATAAGAGACTTTTCGACAGAAGTGCGGCTGTTCTTTCCCTTGTCCAAGGGTTCGTTGTCCTGGCTATAGTTGTGGCAGTTTTCGTTAGCTCTCTCAATAGAGGCCTTGGGGAAGATGGTGCACGGACAATGGGATTTGCAACTATCGTTTTGGCGAATTTGGCGCTGATATTGACGAACCGTTCGTGGACGCACACGATCTTTGGGACATTTCGCATCCGCAACAACTCATTCTGGTGGATACTAGTCGGAGCGCTCCTTGCCCTCGGTCTGGTGCTTTACGTTCCGCAGCTTAGAGGTTTCTTCCAGTTTAGCGCACTTCAGCCAATTGACTTGCTCATCTGTGTTGTTGCAGCCGTCGCCAGCATAGCGTGGTTTGAGACATACAAAGCCATCAAAAATACGGCCACAAGGACAAAGAATGAAAGGCTTTTTTAGGTGCGACATTTCTCCCTTTTAGCGAAGGAAAGGTAATTCCATTTTGATGACCCTCCAAACGGTTGATCTCGGGAATCTGCCTCCTTGTTAGAGTTGGCATTTTAATTTTTGGGAAAGCCTTTACCACAAAAATAGACACCGCCCTAAAGGAAAGATCCAGTTGTCTTTTTCAGCCGACTGATTTTTTTCTCCATTTCGTCTGCCAACTCTTGTTCTTGACGGGCAAAAAGTGCGTTACCGGCAATTTTATGAGTCAATGCCAAAATGAAGCAGTCGGGAAGTGAAATTGCTCTTTGGAACTTGATTTTGGCCGCTTCGTTGATTAATTGTGAAGTGCCCTTCAACCTTAAAATATCCTGATGCGAGGAGTATGTTAACTCTTTCTTCTGATTGTTGCCATCATCCAAGTTTTCTGCAAAGGACATATCGCAGCTCTATTATGGCCAACTCTGTTGTGTAAGCTTCAACCATGTCGGCTTCGAGAACTTTTTTGAGTTTTTGTCCCAAGATATCGCAATATATTAGCTCAATTAGTGCGCTCGTGTCTATGGCTAATTTTCCTTTCAAGTCTTTCATCGTCAATCTTCCGTTCCGACTCTAATTCTTCGAGCGCATCTTTAACTCCTAAGATTGGGCTGCATGCTTCTTCCAGCAAACGAGGGTTTTTTTCCCGTTGATCCACCAAGAAACGAAGGGCGTCATTTAGGTCAACTCGACGCCCCGTCTTGATTTGGAGTTCGGACGCGACCTTTAAGAGTTTTTCTTTGACGTCCTCAGTTACCGATATTGTT
>JADGNF010000054.1 GCA_017883615.1 Candidatus Bathyarchaeota archaeon | reverse complement strand
GCTTTTGGTTCATTCTCGATCGCAGGAACAACAAATCCCCTTCTCTTAATTCTCTACCTCGGCATAATCCTTGCCGCGGGCATAGTTCTCGTCGAAGGAGGAAAAGAACAATGACCGACACAAAAACGTGGGCACGAGTAAAATCACCTTGGGTTCTACATTTCAACTCAGGAGCCTGTAACGGTTGCGATATAGAAATAGTCGCGTTGCTAACCCCAAAATACGATGTTGAACGTTTCGGCGTAAAACTTGAACCCTCACCGCGCCACGCAGACGTCCTATTAGTCACAGGCTGCGTTACACAACAATGTGCAGAACGATTAAAACGAGTCTACGACCAAATGCCACAACCAAAATTCGTTGTCGCAATCGGTGCATGCGCATGTAGCGGCGGAGTCTTTGAAGGAAACTACAACGTACTCGGCGGCGTTGACAAAGTAATCCCAGTTACAGCTTACATACCTGGATGCCCACCGCGTCCAGAAGCAATCTTAGACGGC
The DNA here is from genome assembly GCA_017883615.1 of Candidatus Bathyarchaeota archaeon. Taxonomy (GTDB): domain Archaea; phylum Thermoproteota; class Bathyarchaeia; order Bathyarchaeales; family Bathycorpusculaceae; genus JADGNF01. The sequence continues at coordinate 3,208 of JADGNF010000054.1, read as the reverse complement.
GTAGTCAAGCTACTAAATGCATTGAATCCGCCAAAACCCAAAAAGGAACCAAAACAAGCAAAGCAGCCGGAATTGCCAAAAGAAGAGGCAAAGCCAGAGGTTGCCAAACCTGAAGCCGCAATAACACAAACGGCTCAGCAAGTAGTTGAGGAGGTAAAACCAATTGTCAAACAATAAAATAGATATACTTTCCATAGTTGCATCCAAACTAGGAAGCAAAGTCGAAATTCAACCAGGTCACCTTAGCACAGGAACCATAATCGCTCAAAACGGCTTGCACCGTGATGTATTGAAAGCTATGATTGATGCCGATGAAAAAACAGGCATAACAGCCATAACAGGTTTAGACCTAGGAGCAACCATAGGCGTCTACTATCACGTCCACACTTCCAACGCTTTTGTAACTATCAAAGCTGAAGTGCCAAAAGAAAACCCAAAGATACAAACCATAGTGGACCTTCATCCGGGCGCTGTTTTCCATGAACTGGAAGTAGCTGACCTTTTAGGAGTTGTTTTCGAAGGACACCCAACACCAGGACATTTTGTGTTGTCCGAGAACTGGCCAATCGGCGTTTACCCACTTAGAAAAGATGTCAAACCACAAGAAGTTAAACTAGTTCCAACGCCAGCATCAGAAGAAATTAAGCTACCTGAAAACGAAAGACTCGTAAAAATTATCATCGGACCACAGCACCCAGCACTGTTGGAGCCAGAAAAATTCGCTGTCACAGTCGACGGAGAAATAGTAACTAAAGTCGAACCACGCATCGGCTATGTACACCGTGGTATCGAGAAAGCAACCGAATCACGCACCTACCTCCAAGATGTTTACTTAGTAGAACGAATTTGCGGTATCTGCAACAGTATTCACGCGGCAGGCTTTGTTGAATGCGTTGAAAAAATAGCTAAAACAGAGGTTCCAGAAAGAGCCAGATACCTTCGTGTTATCGCTTTAGAACTTAACAGGTTGCACAGTCACCTCTTGACTTTGGGTCATGCAGGATTAGAAATAGGCTATGAAACTTTATTCCAGTATTTCTGGAGAGACCGAGAACCCATTATGGATTTAATCGAGTTAACTAGCGGAAACCGCGTTTACTCCTCACTAATGACTGTAGGCGGTGTTAGACGAGACATTAAAGAGACTGATATTCCCAAAATCAAATCTACTCTCAAAACCCTACGGGGACAATTACCCTTTTACCGACAAATTTACCAAAATGAGCCCTCAATAAAGTTGCGTATGGTAAACGTTGGAGTACTTAAAAGAGAAGATGCACTCAAACTTTCAGTGGTTGGTCCAGTCGCAAGAGGTTCAGGTGTTGACATCGATGTGCGCAAAGACGAACCTTACGAAGCCTACGGCGAGATTCCGTTCAAAGAAATAGTCTACAAAGAAGGCGATACGTGGGCAAGAATGAACGTTCGAATGGACGAAGTGGAAGAAAGCATAAACATAATCGAATACGCAGTTGATCACTTGCCATCAGGACCTTTCAGAATTAACACAGCCAGATCAGTACCGGCAGGCGAAGCTGTAAACCGTGTTGAAGCTCCAAGAGGCGAACTCTTCTATTACGTTAGAAGTAACGGAACAGACATGCCTGACCGCGTAAAAGTCCGCACGCCAACATTCGCTAACATTCCCTCGTTTCTTAAAACAGCGATAGGTGAGAGCATAGCCGACGTTCCCGCCAACTTTGTTAGCTTAGACCCCTGCTTCTCATGCACTGACCGGTGATCCAGCATTGATTGACTTTACTCTCATCTTCCGCATACTTGTTTTTCCAGGCTTCACATTTATTCTGCTATTTACTCTTTTCTGCGATTGGGTTGAAAGAAAAATCGAAGCTCGCATTCAAAACCGCGTGGGCCCGATGGTTGCTGGACCAGGAGGTATTCTTCAGCCTTTAGCAGACTTCATAAAACTGTTAACGAAAGAAGACATTGAACCAAGAGACGCTAAAAAAACCATTTTTAAGTTTGCGCCTCTCTTAGCTTTTACAATTATGGTCTTTGCTTTTTGTTTTATACCCGTTGACGGGACAAGCGTCTTTTCCACCACTGGTTTCAGTGGTGACTTAATCATAATTTTGGCGTTCGCAACAGTCGCTAACTTTTTGTTGTTTCTTGCAGGATGGGCATCCTGCAATCCATATGGCACTATTGGATCTGCAAGAGTCTTAACTCAATTCTTAGGCTACGACATACCGCTCTTCCTAATTGCCTTAACGCCTGCTTTCATTGCTGGAAGCCTACAAATAGCGACTATCGCTTCGGATCAAGCAGGTAAGTTCCTTCCTTTTATCCTCATGGCGCCATGGGCTTTTGTCCTGTTTGTAATAACTATGCAAGCAGAACTTGAAAAAGACCCCTTCGATGTCCCTCACTCTGAAAGCGAACTCGTTGGGGGACTAGAAACCGAGTTCACAGGTGCCAAACTGGCTTTCCTCCATTTAACACGTGACGTGCAGGTGGTTTTCGGTTCAGCGTTGGTGGTCGAATTGTTCCTTGGCGGACCCTATGGACCTGTAATCTTTGGTCCATCATGGATTTGGTACACCTTGTGGTTTGTCCTCAAAGTGCTCGCGGTCGTACTAATATCTGAATACATTACAACAGTTGTTGCTCGTTTCCGTATTGACCAAGTCCTGTCCGGCAACTGGAGAATCCTCTTACCCGCAGCACTCCTATCCCTTATGCTGACTGTGGCTTTAGTGACATGGGTTTATCCATTACTGGTGTAACAAGATGGTCAAAAAATCACGTATATCTCCAATATTCAAAAGAGCAGTAACACACATTTTCACAAAGCCAGCAACAACAAAGTATCCATTCGTGAAACCTGAACTTCCAAGCGATTCCCGCTGCAAAACAGTCTATACAATTGAATCTTGCAATGTCATCGACATAGGAACAGGATCAGGCGGTTTAACTTTAGATGTAAGATCAATCGTTGGCTCCAACTGCAAAGTCTGCGTTCGAGATTGCCCTGCATCAGCGATTGAAATAGTTGAAGTTGAAGGCAAAAGACGCCCACAAATTAGTTTCGACAAATGTATCTTTTGTCATCAATGCGTGGAAAGCTGTCCCAGAGGTGCAATTAAGAGTTCAGTTTTCTATGAGTTAGCTACAACTGACAAATGTGCATTAATCCAAAAGCCACATTCAAACGTTAAGGAGTCTACACCTAAATGATTTTTGAAAT
>JADGNF010000053.1 GCA_017883615.1 Candidatus Bathyarchaeota archaeon | reverse complement strand
CTTTACAATAGTTAAAGAATTTAGAAAAAATTGGTTCTGGGCTGCTTAGTCTTCTTCTTCGTCGACGCCTTTGCGCTCGTTAATCGTCAACGTATCTTCTTCGCCAGCGATAACCCGGTAGCTGCCCTTGAGATCTTTATGATGCAAAAACTTGTTTAACAGAACCTTAACGTACTTCTTTTTAACGCCCAACGCTTCACTTTTAACTACCATTTTGCCTCCGTCGTTGCTGACTTCTCCGCCTGTCTTCTCTTTGAGGAAAGCGGCGAGCTGCGTGGTTACGTCTTTTTCTTCGCCTTTGATTTTTGATGCGTCAACTTTTACCTCTACCATGAAACTTCACCTCGCGTTAAGATGTAAACGCCTCTTATAACTGTGCCGTGTGTTAACTCACGCGACGCTGATCTCTTCCTTCAATCCGGTGTCAGGGTAGGGGAACACGTGGGTGTATTCTACGGGCATGAACACCTTTACCTTTTCGCCAATTTTGAATAATGCGCTGCTTAACGTCGGTTTTACCGCTATAACTATCTCGTCGTTGGGTAATCGAATTTCGTATCTTACGCTGGAGCCCTCAAACGTTATTCTTTCTACGGTTCCCGAGAGTACATTTTGTCCTTCTTGCAAACCAGGCTCAACGATTAGAGTTTCTGGCCGCATGGATAAAACCACTTGGTTTCCTTCTACGAAACCCCGGTTTATGGCTTCCATTTTTGTTCCCTCACGGAGCTCAATGATTATATTACCTTCACATGTTTTTGATGCGACGTATCCTTCGAGAAAGTTAGATTCGCCGATGAAGTGTGCCACAAAGATGCTTTCCGGTTCCATATAAAGTTCCTGCGGCGTGCCTACTTGAAGGATTTTGCCTTTGCGCATGACAGCGATGCGGTCGCTTATTGCCATGGCTTCAGATTGGTCGTGGGTAACGTGGATTCCTGTCAATTTGAGGTCTTTTGCCATGCGCCTGATTTCGTATCGGATTTCGGTCCGCACCTTCGCGTCTAGCTGTCCAAGCGCTTCATCCATTAACAGTAATTGGGCACCGGCAGCTAATGCACGGGCTACTGCGACACGCTGCATCATGCCACCGCTTAACTCGTTGGGGTACGCATCAAGTCTTTCGTGGAGCTTGACCATTTCTAGAACTTCGTGTCCGATGGTGGTGGCTTCTGCCATGTCGTAGCCTTTTACTTTGGGACCGTAAGTTACGTTGTTCCAGGCTGTCATATGGGGGAACAAGGCAAAGGTTTGGAAGACAAATCCGATGTCGCGGTCTTCTGGCGGGACGTCGTTGACAAGTTTGTCGCCGATGTAGATTTCACCGCTGTCGGGCTGAATCAAACCCGCGATAAGCCGAAGAAGAGTAGTTTTGCCGCAGCCGCTCGGACCCAGTAGGGAAAAGTATTCTTTGTCGTGGATGGTCAGGGTTACATTGTCGATGGCGGGTATTTTTCCGAATTTTTTGGTGAGGTTTACGACGCGGACTTCGGGCATATTTTTTCTTCCTGATGTTTGCTTGATTGATTATTTTAATACTTTTCTTCCCTACCCACGACAAGTCGCAGGACGAGTAGGATGATGAAGCTGAACAGCACAAGGAACCCTGAAGCTAAAGCGATGTCTTGCGACGTAGCGAGTCCTGGTATTTTTATCCAATTTACGAGCAAGACTGGAGCGGTTTGCAGGTTGGCAGTTACGGCTAAGGTTGCTCCAGTTTCGCTGACGCTTCTTGTGAAGACCATGATCGCTCCTGAGAGCATCGAGTACTTGGTCAGCGGGAAGACGATGGTTCGGAATACACCAAGCGGTTTCGCACCCAGTGTTCTTGCTGCTTCTTCGATATCTGGGCTTATTCGCTCTAAAGCTGAGGACATTGAGCGGACAAAATATGGGTATGTTATTGCTAAATGGGCAAGGACTAGCAGCACAAAATCTGGGAACGTGAAAGCGGATTTCCAGAATATGCCCAGCGAAACCCCCAACGCTATTGACGGCACAACCAGTGGCACGTTGACGAGCAGGTCGAAGATGGACGACATGAATTTACCTGCTTTCTTACGAGCAATGATGATTGCTGTGGGCAGCCCAATTATAATGTTGATTACCGTGACGATTGCGCCCAGCCCATAGCTCAGAAGCAGGCTCTGCCAGAAGGTTCCCCAGATGCCTTTTCCCGTAATCGCGTCCGTAAAGGTTGGTGTTGGAATAACCTGAAATGCTGTCAAAGCAACGAACAACGATGGCAGAAGAATCAAAGCAAAAAACACAACTAGGATAACAGTGTTGCGGGAGTTTGCCGCTTTCTTGTAACTGAGTTTCCGTTCCGCAAATGGTCTTACCCGTTTGAGCGGCAACTTCAGCTTGGGACCCAACAGTCTGATAGCTATGAAAATTCCGATTGAAACAGCGATGAGGACGAAGCTTGCAAAAACTATAGCTCCGTTGTAAAGCGCGGGGTCTGTGACGGCGTAGGTGTTTTTCATATCTTGGATGAAGACGGCGCCATTTTCGAATCCGCCTTGTCCAAAAACTCCTGCCACAATTATAGTTGCGCCCGTTTCACTGATGGAACGCGCAAAAGCGAAAATATAGGCGGAAATCATGGCGGGTCTCAAAACAGGGAAAGTAACGGTTCTTACGGCAGTGAAGGGTGCCGCGCCGAGCGTTCGGGAGGCACGTTCATACTCCATTTTGTAGTCAAGGAGAGCTCCCACCATGACGCGAACGACGACTGGGAAGCTGAATGTGAAGTGCAAAAGCATAACCAGCAGCCAACCAGGAGAAATCAGTGAGGTGCCAAAGAGCGAAGATATACCATCTGGTCGGCTCCAGAAAAGCAACAACGAGAAACCCAGCGCGGTTGTTGGGATGATGAAGGGAATGTCTGCGAGGGTGTCTAAGGCGCTTAACCAGCGGCTTTTCCCACGTGCGATAAGCCAAGCCATGGGAACCCCCGCGAGGAGGTCTAGGGCGGCCACGATTAGGGCGACCGTAAAGCTGTTTCCGATTGCGCTTAGTGCTCGGTTTACGAGCGGGGGTTGGGCGAAAATAAACTGGATATCGTTCCATTTGATGAAGATGCCTGCGATGGGCGGAACCAGTATGAGGGCGAAAAATATGATTATTGCTGCCGCGTAGACGCCGTATTTTATGGCTTTGCGTGACGATAGCTTATCCAGTGTTTTGGTGATTCTTTCAGTCAATGCCCCTTCCGCTCACCAGTTTCCCTGCGCTTCCCTTTCTTTAGTATTTCAGGTCTATATGGCTTTCTTGTGGTTTTGTAAACTTTATAAAGCGTGTTTTTGGTATGTAGGGCTTTGATTTTTTTCTTTCAGTTGTTTGTTCTTTGTTTGGTAGTAGTAGTTTTGTTAGTCATTAATTCTCGCTTCGGTTGGTTTTCGGGTTTTTGTTAGGAGTGAGTGTCGGGACTTTCATAACTTGGGTTTAGAGGCTTTGGATCGTTCTATATAGTTACTGAAAACTAATGGGCATCTCTTAATTGGTTCAAAGCTGAACATAGTTTTAGACGGAGATGGAACAAATGAAGAAAAACAGCACCTCCCTAACTTTCAGGTGTCCCGTATGTGGAAAAAGCTTTGAATTCGACGATGTCGGCGAGTACGAGTTCGTTCCCTGTCCAGTGTGCGGAGTTGATTTCATGACAATTAGGAAAGGCAAAACCCTGATGCTTGAATCTTTGGATTCTAACCAAACAATCCAAAGCGCAACCTCACTCATGATCGAATTGGAGTGTTAAGGTGAAAAGATTGAAGGTCAAATGCGTATACTGCGAAAGAAAATTCGATGTTTCCCTGAAAACTTCTCAAACTACGAAATAGTATTCTGCCCCGTTTGCGGGCTTGACCATCAAGTTCTCAAGAGAACAAGCCGAGTCACGGTCAAATCAGTTCAATACGCTTAGTTGGAACCGATCTTGGGAGTTGATTTAAGTATCTTCCCAATAGACCGAGAATGCTCATTAGCGCAAGCTTTTAACCTAAAGGAGGGTCCTTAGATTTCATGAAAGAACTTGAAGTCAAGATTCTGGAAATCAACCGGTTACAACTTGAGGAAACCCTTGATAGTTTAGGAGCCAAAAAAGTTTTTGACGGCGACATTCAAACTATCCTTTTTGACTTCGAAGATGGGCGAATTTTAAGAGAAAGAAATGTGTTGCGTCTAAGAAAATATCAAGACAAAGCAGAATTAACATTCAAAGCAGTGCGTGTCAGTGAAACGGCCAAATCGGCAGAGGAAATCTCGGTTGAAGTTTCCAGCTTGGAGGTCACTCGGCAGATCCTGGAGAATTTGGGTTTGTCGGTTGTTGAATGCATGCTCAAACACCGAGTCAGCTACACGCTCGATCACGTGCGCTTTGATATAGACTGTTACAGTGGCAACTACGGATACATACCTGAGTTCTTAGAAATAGAAGGCGAAACCGTTGATTCAATACACAGAAACGCCGCTCTATTAGGATTCCAGCCCGAGGCGTGCCTGCCCTGGTCCACCGAGGAATTGATTAGCCACTACTCTTCAAAGAAAACAAAAAGGTAACGAAAAATCAGGATTGTTAAGTAGCCTTTTTCGCAGACTTTACAGTTTTCTTCGCAGAGCGCGTGCGCGAAGCTTTTGGTTTTGGCTGAACTTTTACTTTTTCTGTCGCTTTATTTAGGCTGTTCCATACAGGATATGTGCCGTGTTCTTTGTTGAAATTCTCTATGAGCATTTGCTGTGCTGCTTTTGGGTTTTCGGTTATCATCCAGCTGATGGAGGCTTTCTCGATGTATCCTTCATCAAACAGTTTCGAATTTATTTTTCTGGTTGTTTTTCCACCGTATCCAGCAAGATATCCGCCCAAAATTCTTTTTGCTGGCTTTTTTGTTCTGCCGATGTATAAGATATCTGAGGTTGATTTTCCGGAAAGTGAAGTGTCGACAATCGCTAAAACGACGCCTTTATTGTTAGGGAGGCACGAAAATGGAAGTCCTTTTAAGGCAACGAATTCTGCGAAGCCTTTTTCTTTAAGAGTCAGAGAATTCATAGGGTTTAGTGAAACGAAGCCGAAATTTAACCTTTCCTATATAGTCTAAAGTGAACTCTAGAGTCTATTTTCGAAGCCTTTACTCCCTCTTTCCACCGGTTACAAAATTCTGGTAACGTAAGTATGAACAAAAAAAATTTGCGAGTACCAAACTTTTGCTATTCGAAGACTAAGAGCAGTGGAAGCTGAAGACAATTTGCTATGGAAGTGCGACCGATGAACATGAATGCTTTGCTTCATAGGACATGCTATTTCTACAGATCACTTGATAAACCCAAAAGCATTTTATTTCTAGCCTCAACTGTAAACAATATTAAAACGATTGAAAACCCCAAGCTGTGAAACCTTGCAAAACCCTAACAACGCTGATTCTAACATTACGGATACTTTAATTAAGAAAAAACAATTAGATAACCCAAACTACTTCCTTAATCGGGAACTCAGCTGGATACGGTTCAACAAGCGTGTACTTGAGGAAGCACAAGACCTTTGGCATCCACTCTTGGAACGGGTTAAATTCATAGCCATATGCGGCAGCAACCTCGACGAGTTCTTCATGACGCGGATACCTAGGCTCATGAAGAAAATCAACAAGGGCTCCGACGAAAAATCTATGGACGGAATGACCTCCATCGAGCAAATCGAAGCCACACGCAAAGAAATAATTCCTCTAATCGAAAACCACGCAAGATGTTGGCAAAACGAGTTGATTTCTGCTCTTAAGAAAGAAGACATCTATGTCAGAAGATTTGAGGAGCTCCCTGAAAAGTGGAAAAATAGTTTGCGTGAATACTTCAAGAAATCTATTCTCCCCGAATTGAAAAGTCCCAAAGATGGCTTCAACGCAGCAGCGATAGAGAGTTTACATGTTACCCTTTTTGTTTCTGGTTTTCCTGAGCAGGATTCCTGCTATATAGTTGATGTTCCAACTGAGAAGTTTGGGCGTCTGATAAGAATCCCACGGAGTGGATACGCGTTGGAAGAAAATGAGGCAGAGTACGATTTTGTGTTTTTAGAGGATTTAATGGCAAATAATCTGGACTTGATATTCCCAGATGAAAAAGCTCTCAAGGCGTACTCCTTCAGGTTGACCCGGAACGGAGAGATCGTAATACTGATGGATGAATCCTCGGACTTTCTCAGTACAGTGCAGAAGAGTTTGTCAAGCAGAAAATCCGGGTTTCCGACTCGGCTGGAATTTGATAAGAAGACGCCTTTAGCCATCAGGGAAGCAATCGCTACGGCATTCGGTTTGCCAGATTATTTGGTTTACGAATTTGATGGTCCATTGGGGTTGGTGGATTTGTGGCAGCTGCTTAAGATCAACCGTCCAGACCTTAAAGACAAGACTTTCCTACCTGCCATTTCGCCTTTGCTTACTCAAGAACTGAACATATTCGCCGCTGTCGCCAAGCGGGACTTCGTTCTATACCATCCGTATGATGGATTTGAAATAATCATTGACCTGCTAAAGGAGGCAGCCCATGATACTAATGTTGTAGAAGTTTGCATAACAATGTATCGAATGGATGCTCACTCGCCAGTTGTTGATGCGTTGATCGATGCTGCTAGACGAGGCAAGAAAGTAACTGCTATAATAGAGCTAAAAGCAAAGTTTGACGAGGAAAACAACATTCTTCTTGCGTCAAGGCTTCGAGATGAGGGCGTAAATACAGTTTACAATTTTCCCAAATTCAAGGTTCATGCCAAACTGTGCCTCATTGCGAGAAAAGAAAAAGGGAAAATCGTTCGTTACTCCCACATAGGCTCTGGTAACTACAACTCCGTAACCGCAAAAACCTACGGGGACATAGGTTACTTAACAGCTCGACCTGAAGTAGGTCTTGAGCTTGGTGAGCTTTTCAGCGTGCTAATAAATGGCCTTCAAGAAGAAAAAGAATTCAAATATTTGCTTGTGGCACCCAAGACTCTGAAGAGCGAGATTCTGAAACGTATCGACGAAGAAATCGCTTTTCACCATAAGACTGGCAAGGGTTATTTGGCGTTCAAACTTAATAACCTAGAAGAAAAAGATGTTATTCAAGCACTTTACAAAGCGTCAATGGAAGGAATCAAAATTGACCTGAACGTAAGGGGTTTATGCTGTCTAAGACCCGGGATAGTGGGCGTAAGCGATAACATATCTGTTATTTCTATAGTGGGCCGCTTCCTGGAACATGCCCGTATTTACTACTTCAATTATGGAGCAGAAAGCAACGTGCTGATTGGAAGCTCAGATCTGATGTATAGGAACCTCAATGAACGCATCGAAGTGCTCTTCAGCGTCCCCGACGCCCACCTTCGGCATTCAATCCTTGACTATATGTTAAAAATCCACCTCAAAGACAACGTCAAAGCCAGAAAACTCCTACCCGACGGAACATACGAAAGAGTCGCGCAAAAGGAAGGTCAAGAAGTCGTCAACTCCCAGTTCTGGCTTATCCAAAACAGAGGCATATGGAATGAGCACACCGCATAAATCTAAACCATGCAAAAGCGATGAAGACTACTGCAGATTCGGAAGCGAAACTCTATCTAAACTTTTAGAGGCTTTCAAAGAACAAATTGGCGGTGTAATAGAAAACGAAGACATGGAATACGTTCACAAAATGCGTGTGGCATCACGAAGAATAAGAGCTGCTATGTCTCTTTTCCGAATCTGCTACCCAAAGAAAAAATTTAAAAAATGGCTTCAAGAAATAAAAAATGTGACTCGCCTCCTAGGCGAGGCAAGAGACCTCGATGTCCAAATTACTTTCGTAAAAGCTTACATTCAGAAACTTAATCCAAATGAAGCTGAGCAACTGGAGCCCCTGCTAAGAATTCACAAAATCCGGAGGAACTCTATTCAAGCTACAGTTGAACTTAGGCTGAAAGAACTGCAGTCTTCCAATGCATTGGAGGAAATGACAGAATCCTTCAGGTCTATCAAGGAGTCAGACGCAGCTACTTTAAACGCCCCTTCGATATTGGAGAAGGCCTCCTGGCACATATCGTCAAGACTAAATGAATTCTTGGCTTTGGAGGGCTGCGTCCACAATGAAACAACTACCCTCAAACACCATGAGATGCGAGTTAAGGCTAAAAGGCTACGTTATACATTAG
>JADGNF010000052.1 GCA_017883615.1 Candidatus Bathyarchaeota archaeon | reverse complement strand
TGGAAAGTTGCTCTCAAAATAATGGCCGCTTGCTGATAAGCAGAAAAAGACGACGAAATCTCACAACTCCCAAAATCATTTTTTGACAAATGCCGTTAATGAGGAAAATATCGAAGTGCCTGGAGAAGATTTTTGCCAAATAGCCTACCTTTGGATCGAAGATTTATGGTCTGCAGGATTTCCTGAGATGGGGAAACATAGTTTAGAAGAGAAACCAACTCTGGAAAAGAAGGATGCTCTAAGCCGAAGCTTCGAATATAAAAGAGCAGAGCCTGTTTTCGTGTGTAAAAATGAGGCATATAACTTTTTACGCCAAATTTTTTGCATTGAAGAATAAACCGCTTGTAGAGGTCATACAAGTAAGATTCATTAGGGTAATACGAGTAAGACCCATCTTCTTTTTTGTACAAGTATTCATATGTTGATGCAAGATTTGGGTAATATTTCTTGAGAAAATTCTGTACGCCTACAGGCGACCTCATATCAAGAGCCCCGCCCAAAACAAACTGCGCCCCGTTCTCGACTGCCGCCTCAAGAACTTCGGCCAAGTTCTCATCATTGTCTGTGATGAATGGAAGAATAGGGGATAGCCACACGCCAGTTGTGACTCCTGCATCGGAGAATCTTCTAACGGCATTCAACCGGTTTTTTGGAGAGGCAGCGTTTGGTTCTAGTTGTTTTGCAAGTTTTTCGTCAAGAGTGGTTATGCTTAGAGAAACAATGCAGGGGGATGTTTTGGATGCTTCAGAAATTATGTCGATGTCTCGAAGAATTAGGTCAGATTTTGTGCCGATGGCGAAAGGGCAGTCGTTGTCTTTCAAAACCTGCAAAACTTGGCGGGTTAGACCCAATTCTTTTTCTACCGGTTGGTAGGCGTCCATTGCTAAACCTATGCTGACTATGCCTTTTTGCTTCAAAAAGGCTAGCTCTTTTGTTAAAACTTTGGGGGCGTTGACTTTTGCGCAAACTTGGACTGAGGATTCTTGCATGTCGTTGTGACGGACTGTGCTGGTGTTGCAGTATATGCAGTTAAATCCACAGTTGATGTAGGGGTCAAAGCAGTGTCTTGTCCAAAAACGGGTGCCCAAGGCGCCAAGATTTCCCAAAGCGCGTTCAATGGTTATCTCTTTGTACTCAATGGGCATGGACATCGACAACTAGATGGTAAGTTAATCTTCAGAACCATATTAACTTTGACTACTCAATGGGCCTAAACATCTGCAAAAATATCGAGAACAAAGGATTCTCTTTGTTTGATTTATCCGAAAATCAGTGTCCAAGAATTAGAACAAAAAAAGAAAAGAAAGGGAAGGTGTTTTATGCCTTCTTACCGCGTCTCATGAACATATACGCGCCCACTACGATCACGACAATTACGATGACCGCAATAAGAACGTAATACACGGTATAGTCAGTTGCTGGTTTTGGAGTTGCAGTTGGTGCTACAGTGGCAGTTGGTGTAATTGTCGCAGTTGGAGTTGCTGTGGGTGTTTCAGATGGTGCTATAGTTGGAGTTGATTGATTTGGTGCTTGGGTCACGTTCACTTCTTGGAATTGAGTGTATGAGGGGTTGTAGATTATGTCTGGTTTTGTCTGGCCGTTATAGTATGCTACCCAGCCCCATTGACCTAAATCAGTTGGCTGGTAGGATGTAGTGAAATAGCCAAGTGCGTCGGTGGTTGCGGTCAGGTTTATTGAGGTTCCGTCGGGTTTGGTCAGAGATATTCCAACAGTGGCATTAGGTAGGCCATTTGAGGCAAATGATCCGTAGTCTGTGGTTGGTGTGGGGTTTAGTCTGCCGGCGAACAAGATTGTTTCGTTGTTCCACATGGTTGAGCCTTTGTTGGAAGTAACGGAAAGTGACATCGGTGAGTTGGTTATGTCTTTGAACATGTACAGGTTGTCATCTGCTGAGGTAACATAGAGGTTTCCGCCCCAAACTGTTGGTGAAGACTGAATATGTGATAGACTTGTGAAAAGCGTCATTACTGCGTTTACGCTGTCGTTACGAACTGCTGCAGTAGCATTGAAGCAAGTTATGCTGTATGTGTCAGATCCTATGTAGAACTTTGGTGTTCGAGAGTCGTTCGCGTATGCAACTGAAGAGTAAACTTCGTGCCCGAGGAATTGATACCAGATTTTGGAGCCGTTGTTCGCGTTACGTATGACTACGCCCAAGTTCTCTCCCGCAATCATTATGCTTAAGCTGCTGTTCCATTGCAGAACTACTGGTGTCTGACAAACTGGGCTATTTCCCAAGAATCTAGAGTTTACGTCAGGAGTTTGTGTTGCACTGCTAGTAACGTTCCAGATTTGCTTGCCAGTATTTGCGTTAAGAGCGTACCAGATCAGGATACCATATACTGGACCTGCTCCCCAGTAAACCGTGTTGTTGAATACAACTGGTGTACTCCATGGGAAGAAATCTGTATAAGCTCTTGCGATGGTCGCGTTCGAGGTAGTTGTCCAAATTATAGCTCCGTTGGAAGCGTCTATTTTGTAGATATTGTGGTTTGTAGCACAGATATAGACATAGCCGTTATTGTATGCAGGTGAGCCGCCTATGGGTCTTGTTGAACTACCCAGTAGATCCGACCACAGTACTGTTCCAGTATTTGTGTCCAAGCAGTAGAGTTTGCCGTCTAAAGCGCCAACATAAACTCTGCCGTTAGCTACTATTGGAGACGAACGTGGCTGCCATGTGCCGGCGAAGACAAAGTCGGTTAAGCCGCCAGCAAAGGTTTTCCAAATTTGTCGACCTGTGTTTGCGTCTAAAGCGTATATGGAGCCGTCGTCAGCACCCGTAAAGACTTTGCCGCCTACAACTGCTGGCGATGAGAAGACTCTACTGCCAATTGTGAAATTCCAGATTTCAGCGCCCGTATTAGCATCTACGCAGTAGATGTTTCTATCTTGAGAGCCAAAGTATACCTTGCCAGCTACAACTGCCGGTGAAGAGGTTATGGATCCGTTGGTTTTGAAGGTAAAGGCGGGGTTGAAGCCGTTCGTGCTGTTACCGTATGGAGCGGTGCTTTGTACTATACCGGGTTGTTCAAGATTTCCACGCCACATGTTCCAGTCTTGTGGAGTTTGGTCGCTAAAGCAATAGACGAAGTTGTTGATTATTGCGTAGAGGTTTCCGTAGGCAATTGAGGGGTTAACTATTGAGGTGCCTGGCATTTGCCATAGCAAGTCTCCGGTAAACGCGTCGTAGCATGCAAACTCGGTTACTTCAGCTGCAACACCTGCTGCCGTTCCTGAAGTGCGTTGAAGGTAAAGTTTGCCATCTGCGACGACTGGAGTAATGTAGCCGATTTGGTAGAGTGCGGGTTGTTTCCAGAGTAAGTCGCCTGTGTTAACATCCCAGCATCCAACGTATCCTTGCGGGACTGCTATGTTGTGTTGGTAGTAGCGTCCGTAAGCAGTTGCGCCTGCAAATGCAAAGAATGCTCTTCCACCCTGCGGTACATCCCATACTATGGCGCCGTTAGTTGCATTGTAGCATGTAAGTGTGGTGCTTGCGGAACCCTGAATAAAAGTGTTATCGGATGCTATGTATGTTGCTGTATATTGGGCAAAACCGACTTTCAAAGCGCGCCAGACAACTACTCCTGTCGTCTCATTTAAGGCGAGTACTGCGCCGTTAACTGTTCCTACTAGGAGCACTCCGCCGCCGACTGAGAGATCTTCGCCTGACTCGTCAAGGATAGTCTTCCAACCAAGTGAGGGGGCAGTTGGGGTTGTGAGATTGATAGCATAGTACGATAATTGGTTGGTTTGAGCATTATACCCTCGTACGTACTTCATGTGAGTTGCAGGATCGAATCTTCCTGGGAAGTATCCGCCAGCGCCAGGCTGGAAACCTACGCCTACAACGGTGAAGTTAGATACGAAAGTGCCTGTAGCAGTACTTAGAACTGTTACCGTTTCGTTTGTGATGAGACCTGCTGTCGTGCCAATTCCGAGTCCGCCTGCGCCAGTGTCTCCATCAAGGAACATATATGTGTTGTCGAGTTTAGTTGGTGAACTCTGGAAGTTCGCATTAGCCTGAGTGTATGTCCAAACTGTTTGACCCGTGAAAGCATCAAAGGCAGTAACAGTAGTTGTAGTGGTAGCAAAAACTAGTCCATTAAAAGCTGTTAAGGTTCCTGCGAACCCTGCGCTTAGACCAGTCACTTGGCGTGTCCACGCAACCGTTGGAGTATTTGGCGCTGGACCTGAAGAATTGAGAGTCCATCCGCCTGAGCCGCCCAGTTGGGGCCATTCATACTGCAGCAGACCGCTTGTGCTGGTTTGCGCTGAAACCGTCGGTGTCAAAAAGCTAGAGAACATCATTGGCGTCGATGAAATCATAAGAGCAGCAATTACTATTGTTGCAATTTTCATTAAATTTTTGTTTTTGTTTTCCATTCTTTACACCATTCTTTTCCTTTCCTTCATAATTTCTGGTGAAGGAGAAGCCGTTCAAAATGTTGCTGCACCTATACTCGGGTTTTCGTTTATAAACTTTGGGAAAAAGATCAAATCAAATCAAGATTAAGAAGAATAGACATGTAACGGAATTCTGGGGCTAACCCAATATCTATAATAGTTCCTTTTTTGAGAATTGTCTAATGTACTGCGCAGGCATAGAGATTTGGAGAAAAATCAAATGATTCTGCTGATGACGACCGCTCCGCCTTCGAACGCACCTTGGTTTCTTGGAAGAAAACTCCCTCCTTTGGGACTAGCTTACGTTGGTGCAGCACTTGAAAAAAGCGGCTATAAGGTAGAAATTTTGGATAACTACCTTTTGAAGAAGCCAATTGACGAAGTTAAGCAAATTGTTGCGAAACTCGAGCCAGAAATAGTTGGCATAACTTGTGGCTCAGCAACCTATCAAAGATGCCTTGAAACGGCTCGCGCTGTTAAAGAAATACGTCCAACATGCAAAGTGGTCGTGGGGGGATGGCATGCTTCCTATGCGCCTGATAGTTTACTTGAACATTCAGAGATTGATTACGTTGTGATGGGAGAGGGCGAGCAGGCAATGACTCAGCTCGCTGGGCTTATCACAAAAGGCGCGGATTACGAGGGTGCTAGCGGAGTTCCAGGGGTTGGCTACATGCGCAATGGCAATCTACTGAAAAATACTCCTCAAGTTATAACCGATTTAGACGCAGTTCCTTTTCCGGCTAGACATCTTTTGCCGATGAATCTTTATGGCAGAAGAATCGAATTCTTAAAAGTCGAACCAGTCGATATCATGAGCATCACTCGAGGCTGCCCCTACAACTGCGCTTACTGCGACATAGAGAAACTGTGGGGCAAAAAATGCCGAATTTTCAGCCCGCCACGAGTCGTAGACGAAGTTAAGCATCTTGCGGAAAAGTTCGGCTCTAAGGGTGTGTACTTCATCAGCGACAACTTCACGATTAGAAAGAACGAAACCGAAGACTTCTGCGACTTAATGAAGAAGGAGAAACTCGATGTTGAGTGGGTTTGCGACACCCGAGCAGACTTGCTATCTAAAGATCTTTTGGTCAAAATGAAATCGGCAGGATGCAAAACCATCTGGTTTGGAGTTGAATCGGGTTCTCCACGCGTCATTGACATCATAAACAAAGGAATCAGTAAAGAGCAAACGTTGAAGGCTTTTAAGCTTTGCAGGGAAGCCGGCATTCAGGTCGCTTGCTCGTTTATGATTGGCATTCCAGGTGAAACCGTCAAAGACATGGAAGAATCACTCAGGTTTGCTAAGCAGCTCGATCCTGACTGGTGCGGCTTCAACATTTACGTTGCTTATCCAGGCAGCATTCTGTACGAGGAGATTTTGGAGAAGCACCTCTACGATCGGGTGGAAGATTTCTTGTTCTATGTGAAAACTGAGGACTTCGACTTCGAATCTCTAATGAAGATTCAACGGAGGCTGCTAACGTCTTGGAACCATTCACCCAAACGGATTCTTCGTAAGATCAGGCGAGACGGCATCACGTCAGTAGCGAAGGCGGCGGTTTCTTCTGCCAGACATGCTCGGTTCTAACGCTTCAACATTCACCTAAACCTTATTAGGAGCGCAAACGACAAAAAAGTTAGCAACGTTCCTAGGACACGCAACTTACCCTAACGACTAACCCTTTAGTGGTTGTCTCCGTTTGGCTGATAAATATGAAAACAACCAAGGTAGCATTAATCAATTCTCCCATGCAGGAGAAAACTTTCCATCACCCCCTGCTTTTGCCGCTCAGTTTAGCCTACTTAGCCGCAGTTCTCAAAAAAGAAGGACACGAAGTCAAAGTCATCGATTGCCCGGCATGCAGCATTGACCACGAAAAACTAAAGGGAGAATTATCTTCTTTCAACCCCACTTTGGTTGGCATAACTTCCACAACCCCAAACATCGCGTCTGCCCTCAAATCGGCTGACGCTTCCAAAACAGCCGTTCCCAACGCAAAAGTCATCATCGGCGGTCCACACGTAACGTTCAGGGACAAAGAAACTCTAACAGAAAACCCAGCAGTGGATGTAATAGTTAGGGGCGAAGGCGAATTAACCCTGCTAGACCTTGCCCAGAAAGCTCCATACACCGAGGATTTAACGGATGTCAACGGAATAACTATCCGCCACAAGGGCGACATAATTCGAACCGCGCCACGAGCCTTCATCCAGAATCTGGATGAGTTACCGCGTCCGGCGTACGAGTTCTTCAATTTAGAAAAGTACAAACTTTACGGTAAACAATTCATGCCCATCTTGACGAGTCGAGGATGCCCGTTCCAGTGCGCGTTTTGCGTGACCACCCAGCTATTTGGGGCACCCTGGAGACACCGAAGCGCCAAAAACGTTGTGGACGAGTTGGAATGGCTCAAAACCGAGCATAGCGCTGACGGCATATCCTTCTACGACGACACCCTAACGCTGGACAAACAGCGGTTGTTCAGTATCTGCGACGCGATGGCGGAAAGGAAACTTGGGTTGCCATGGGGCTGCCAAACCCGCGTGGACCAAGTCAACACCGAAATCTTGACACAAATGAAGCGGGCATGCTGCAACGAAGTCTCTTTCGGCGTCGAGTCAGGATGCCAAAAGACCTTAGACAGTGTCCATAAGAAAACTTCCGTTGAGCAGAACATTAAAGCCGTCAAACTTGCAAAAGATGAGGGGCTGTTCGTCGCAGTTTCTGCATTGGTAGCTTACCCGGGCGAAACACTTGATGATGTGAAGATGACCGTGGACCTTTTGCGCAAGATGCAGCCGGACGATGCTTACATATGCATCGCTACACCTTATCCGGGAACTGAGCTTCGCGCTAAGGTGGAGAATCTAGGCTGGAAAATCAGCGAAAACTGGAGCCTTTATGACACCATGAACCCAGTAATTGACAATCCACTGGTTCCCGCGGCAGAAATCGCTAAACTCCGCAAGGAATTCTACGACTACTTCTACTCGCCAGGCTATGTTATTCGTCAGGCAATTAAGGGACAAATCAAGGGGAACTTTTACAGCAAACTCATGATGCGGCTCGCGATTGGCCACTTAGCTTGGAGAATAAAAGGCCGCCTCTGACCTACTTTTTCATTAAAAACACCTTTTTACATAACGCTTTTCTACTTAGCCCGCGGGTAGGAACGTATGCAAAAGGCGGGCAAGACCAAACGAATCCTCAGTATTAGTCTTTTGGAACGGCACCGAACTGTCACCATAACCAAATTGAGGACCGGTTTCTCGATAAAACCGAGGCTTGTGCTCCCTTTCAGGGTTACGGGAAATATTGCTTTCCTGTCGGAAACTTTATTTGTCATCAATCGTTTTCTAAAACTGACGTTTGAGGCTTCGATATGACTAAGTCTACTCCTCAGAGTAATTCAGATGCTTATGAAGAACGCGCTAATTGGCCACCCTACACTTATCGCGATTACCCCGACATTAAGCCTGAAACCTACAAGGCTTTCATGGAGTTCCTTAACACCGAGAACACCACAGGCAGGCTTATGGAGCTGCAACCTTGGATTTCGGTTTGCGACAGCCGATGTGCGTTCTGCTATTTCCCAACCACCGCCAGCAGCAAGGTGAAAATCGAGCCTTACCTCGAGTTGGTGAAGAAAGAGCTGGAAATGTACGCTAAAACCAAGTACATAAAGACCAGCGTTTTTGACGAGATTGTTTTGGGCGGCGGAACCCCAAGCGTATTGACCGCTGAGCAGATAATTGACCTTATTGACTTCTGCAAAGCACGGTTCAACATTAACAAAGAGAATTTCATTAAAGTTACTGGTTCTTCGAAGACGTTGGCTTTGCCCAAGATTGACAAGTTGGCAGCTTACGGCGTTTTTCAGATGGACATGGGCGCCCAGACTTTTGATGACAAACTTCGGAAGTTATTATGCCTCCCAGATTCAGGCGCAGATGTAGAGCGAGCAATAAAGCACGCCCGAAAACTTGGGCTATGCGTCTGCGTAGACCTCATGTACAACCTACCAGGACAAACGATGGAGAGCTGGGTCAGCACCCTAAATAAAGCAATCGAGTTGGACGTAGAAATCGACGCTTACTCATTGCACGTGGATCCGGGTACGCCTCTGGAGAAGATGATCCAGACTGGTGTTGCTCCGAAACCTGGAGACGCAGAATACGAGAAAGAAATGTACCTTGCAGCATACAACCTTCTGACGAAAGCAGGCTACAAGGCTGTGGGTCACGACCGCTTCTCACGTGAACCGTGGCACGTGCGGGAGAACTGCATCAACGGATGGCCTTGGGGTGGAATCTTAACTACTGGCGCAGGCTGCTTCATGGGTTACTTGCAAAGATTCAGCTATAGTAACATCGAAGACATCAACAACTACATGGCAACCGTCAAAACAGGCAAGTTGCCGATTCAGAGACTTTCAGAATCCAACAACGACGACATGATGCGACGCGAGATGAGCCGACTATACATTAGATTGCCAGTGAGCAAACAGGAATTCATGGAGAAATTCGGCAAACTACCCGAAGACGTCTTCCCCAAACAGCTACACCGTCTCAAAGAGCAGGGCTTAATCGAAATCGACGCCAAAGAAATCCGCTTGTCAAAGAAAGGAGAAGTCTGGAAAGGCAACATCGCTTGGGAATTTGCCTCTGAAAGCCAAACTCACGGCAAATAACGTCTTTTCTTTTTTTGAAATCAAGTATGTTAGAGAACAAGCAGTGTCGATGTTGATTGGACATTAACTTATTTTTGGGCTTTAGATTTCAGTTCTTTATCTTCTGTAACGAGAATGAGGTTTTGTTCTTTCGCATGATAGAGGTAGCTTGAATCGTAGAAGGTAAGTTTTTCTTTTTGGCGGTATCTAAGATTTTCTGAAATACCTCAGCCTCGCTCACTATTTTATTGGTTTCCGCAAGAAGTGTTTGCGCCATAATCTATAGTTTTGCTGAATCAGTTGGATTCATGAGCCGCGTCAGGCTTGTTTCTTTCCAAATCGCATTTCCCACTTCGTAGAAGGTGAGGTCAAGAATTGAGGACGAACGTATACATTCAGCTGCTATTTTGGGTTTGCTTTCTTTATCAGAGCCATGAATGCGCATGTAACGAAGAGATGTTGTTTCATCGTTGATCTCTTGATTCCCGGATAGCTCTTACGATCTCGTCATCTGGAGTTTTCTGTGGTAGACGTTGCATTTCACTTATGGCATGGATAAATTCGGCTTCTTCGTTTTTTTCACTTCTTCCTCAAGAGCGGTTCGCACCGTTTTACTGACATCTATCTTGTATTTGCGTATCTTTTGCTTGAGAGATCTTTTGACTCTGACAGTAACTATTTCCGACATACAGATAATGCAAGACAAATAACGCACATAAAATTGTTGATTTTCGTGCACCATCAAATTTAGAAGGACAAAGCGAAGTGGTTTTCAGAAAAACAAGGTTTGCAAAATAATTTCTTTAAAGATTTAGATAAATAAAAAAGGAAAGATTGGATTTATTTAGTGTCGTACTGGCTGTAAACCGTACCAGGTCATTACTTTCGCAATGATTGGTGCGATTATACCCAATATGACTAGAGGTAGCATTGTTGTGCCGAATGCGTATAGCGGGTCGTTTTGTGTCATCCATGCGCCGAATGATACTGTGTAGTTTAGTATGAAGGTGAAGACTCCGACTGTTATGGCTGCTGTGAGACCTGCGCCTAGCATGCGTTTGAAGTTTGGTGAACCGTTGCAGAGTGCGCCTGTGATGTAGCCGATTAGAACGCCGCCGACTATGTATGCGCCGATGAAGCTGGGGTCAGCGTAAAGGTTCTTTGCGTATTGAAATCCAAAAACCGGGTTGTTAGCGGCGGAGATTGGGTTGTTGACGTTGTAAAGCTGTGAGAAGGTCAGCATGTTTGATACGATGTTATAGCCTGCAAACGCAACGTAGTAAAGTGTGCCCATGATGAAGCCCGCAGCACCGCCAGCCCACCTATTCCAAACCAAGCCTAAGATAAGTGGAATTGCAAACACTACAATCAGCGCGAAGCCGTGGGTAAGAATGGTGGTAATGACTGCCAAAGATGAACCTGCTGCACCTGTAACCATGTTAGCTGGTGGGAAAAAGTGGTCTAATGCGGGACGGAGAATTGCAGGGAAAGCAACGATAAGTATGCCGACAAGAACTGGAACAATTAAGCCATACGCTAAGTCTTTCATTTTAAATTTTTCCGTTTCCGTGTTTATCCCTCTTGTGATTCATCTATTGGTTTGGGGGCGTTTATAAATTTAATCCCTCTGCACAATAGATGACCACTGAAAACAAAGGGAATGTACCAGAAACTGAACAGGTTGCAAAAGGCGTATTGAATCATAGTTCACACAACCTAACAAATAGACAAAGCGCGGTTAACAAAAAAATTTGCGCAAACCAAAAAAAAGGAAAGAGGGGAAGTTTATTGCTCGCGCATAGCGCTTTTTGCTTGAAGGACGCTTTTACGCAGGTCAATTCTTGCTGGGCAAACAAATGTGCAGTGTCCGCATCCTGTGCAGTAGTCCGCGTGGAGTTTTCCGAGCGTGTCGAAGTCCATCTTGTCGAATGATTGCTTGATCATGATCGGGCTGAGTTTGTGGCAGCAAACGCGCATGCATGCACCGCATCGTATGCATTGGGTTTCTTTGACTTTTTCTGCTGGGAAAGCTTTGGCTTTTGGTAGTTTGGGTTCCTTGCTTTCGGTTGTGGGTTTCAGTTTACCTATCTTATCCAATGAGGGCACGGTCAAGTTCATGACGAGCAATGCCAAGAGGGAGCCGCCGAAGAAGTTCATGTATGTTTGAATAAGCACGGTCAAGACTGCTAAGCCTGCACCGAAAATTACTTGCCCTGTATACGTTAGCGGGGTTGACGCCGGATCGGTTGCCATGAAGAAGCCAAGGAAGATTGAACTGCCGATGAAGACCTCGAACATTAGTCTGGTGGTGAAGTCTGCGTCTGCATATGCAAGAGACATAATGGCTGACATTATGGCGATGCCAACGAAGTAAGTAAGGGTGACTCTCCATTTTATGTATCTGCGTGCGACGGCGAACAGTGCGATGCCCACGATGATGACTGCTAGGCTGCTTGCGCCGCCGACCCATCCGTGGAACTTCTGCAATATCATGATTTGGTTGACGTCTGGATAGGGAGTGCCTATGGCGATACCGGGGTTTGAGTAGCATTGCTGTAAGTAATTGGCGAATGAAGCTAAGCCGTTACCGCCCACGACGGAGTTACCTATACCGCCTGCGAGGTGTGGGACACCAAATCCGCCAGTCAGGTCAAGTTTGAAGGTTTCGAAGTGGTCTTTAGCCAGGAAAACTGTTGTGATGAAGGGCAAGAGAACAACGAACTTTGCTGCTGCTGCTGGGTTAACGAATTTCCTGCCAGCAAGGCCTTGGACTTTCTTGAAAACCACCATGCCAACCATCGAAATTAAAGCAACGTAGACGAATGCGGAAGGGGCGGTTAACAAGCCTATAGGGGCGACATCGCTGGCTTGTCCTGCAGCCATTGCTGGAACGCCTAGTGAGTATGAGAGTGCGACAATTAAGCCAAAGACTGCGGCGGACATGATGTTCAACGGACTGTCTGAGATAAGTTTGTTGAACAGAACATCGATGCCAACTGCAACGCCGACTGCGATGAGCGAAATGAGAGCAACTTCAAGTCCAAGGTTCATTTTAAAGCCTGAGGGGCTGGCGTCAGTTACGCCTGACCAGAGAATAGCAGATACAATTGCGAGTATTAGGAGGGCAACGAAAGTGTATGTCATCAATTTATCTTTAGTCATGGATGAATATTCTTTTGGTTTAGACATCTTTCCTAATCTCCTTTATTCGAATCTGACGAGAACCTCTATGGTATTTAGTTTATAAGATTTTCTAATTTGACGATAAAACAAGCCAAACCTGAGGCGATAAAGATTTTTCTATTCAGTTTTCGAGCACAAAAAAGTAAATCCCGGAAAATCTGGAAGCCTTCCGCAAACTGGTTTTTTGAACAGAACCTTGCGACAAATCTTTCTAAAGGCGTTCTAATTGCTTGTGTTTGAAAGAAACCCATTCCAAAGTCTTTAGGTACAAACAGGTCAATTTTGATAGGAATTTTTATATCTTAAAGGTTTACCTAAGTTTGAGGTGTGAGTTTGATGGCTAACTCAAAACCGCCATTATACATGATAACTTGGCGATGTACCCGAAACTGTGTCGGCAGCTGCATGTACTGCAGTTACACCAAAGAATACGCAAAAGACTCCGAAGTAGATATCAAAACCGCAAAAAAAATTGTTGACGAAATTCATGACTTTGGGTGCCAGTGGCTTGGCATCAGCGGCGGCGAACCATTGGTTCGATCGGACATCTTTGAAGTTATTGACTACGCAAAAAAAGTAGGTCTGGAAGTCAG
>JADGNF010000051.1 GCA_017883615.1 Candidatus Bathyarchaeota archaeon | reverse complement strand
TTTGTGGGGAATTTTGCTGCCTTTTGCTGCGACGTTTTGCGGGTTTAAGGCGTTTTTCAAAAATTCAAAAGTAGACGTTTTGGTTTTAGTCTGGATGGCACTTGTACTTTTAGTGTTTACTTTTGCTCAAACGAAACTTTTCTGGTATATTTTGCCAGCTTTTCCTGCTTTTGCCCTTTCCATTGGGAATTTACTTTATCAACTTTCAAAGAAAATATCTTCACGCTACCCTCGACTGGACCTTGAAAAGCGTTTGAAGTAGCTTATTTTAATAAATCAGCGAAAAAGATCTTTTTCACTTTCACTCATCTCTCTGCTGCTCTAAACTATCGTTTCTTAGCTTGATTTTTAAGCATCATGAACCATAGGTGCGAGTTCTAGAGGGGATCTTACATTTGACTAAAGGTAAGCCTTGGCCTATTGAAGATGAGCGAAAACTAAAGGATTGGTTTACTTCTGGAACAACTGAACTTAGAGTTTTGTCATTTAGTTTTGATGGACAATATAGTGAAGAAGCCATTCGTCAAAAGCTGATAAAATTTGGGTTATTCAAAGAAGAACAACAACACTTGCCCATAGCACCGGGTTGTTGTTCTTCTCTGGAGTTGCCTGTTGACCTTCCGAGTGTTGAGGAGACGCTTAAGACTTTAGCGGCTGCATTGAAGGCTTTGGAGACTGATGGGCTTAAGAGAGATGATATTTTACGGTTGAGAGGCATTATTTTGGGCGCTAAAACCTACAAAGAACTAACTGCAGACTACATTAATTATCGAGCTCTTGAGCTTGAACTTTTGGAGTGGAGAAACAAGTATGAGGCACTTGCGAAAAAGTCTGGATCACCCCCAGCGTAGAACGTTCAGGCCTAATCGATTGTTCCTTGAACGCGATCAACTCCGCAAAGATATTGCAACCGTCGAGGCTGCTGCCCAACTCCAAGTTAAATCCGAAACAGGCGACATCTCCAAATTTCTCATAGACTATTGCAAACTAAAACCCTACAAACACACGCTTGAAATCGCCAAAATTTATCAAGAACACCAATTCATCGCTTTACGTTTGCCCAGACAAACTGGGAAGAGCACGACAACCGGAGCTCTGATTCTCCAAGACGCTTGGGAACATCCAGAACTGTACATAGAATTCATAGGACCAAGCTGGAGACAAACCAAACTAAACCTCGCCGAGTAGCCAGTTTCTGCCGCAATCTTCCACAGGAAAGGCCACATGTTCAAAGAACAAGAATAAGTCTTCCAAATGGCAGTATTATTGAAGCATTCCCAAATAACGCAGATACGATAAGAGGCAACACTTTTGATAGACTTTGGTGGGACGAAACTAACTTCACACCCAACGATGAAGACTTGTACGACGCCATCTTATTTACAATGAGTACCAAAAAAGACGTCAAATTAATTGCAACCAGACACCATTTAATACTGATTCCCTTTTTTGGAAAATGTGCAACCATGAAGACTTTGCAGATTTCGGACGCTACCACATTTCTTGGGAACAAGCCCTTGAACCCGACGGTCCTTTAAGCACCTCAATAATTGAGAAGATTAGGAGGCAGTTTGGCAATGACTCAGCTAGGTGGCGACACGAGATGGAAGCCGAATGGGCAGATGATGAAGACGTTTGGCTCAACCAAAGCCTTATCGTGAGTTGCATTGACAGTGAATTAATACCCTATGATTTCCATAATATTCCACAACCTATCGAATTTTACATTGGCATTGACTTTGGCAAGGAACGCGATTATAGTATTGTAGTTGTAGCTGAAAAGGCCGGTCAGGTTTTGCGAGGATTCATGTCCACCGTTTCCCATTACATTCAGAGTACGCAAGTGTCATTGGGTACGTCAAGAGTTTGCAAGATCGCTGGAAAAGGATTAACTCTGTCTATGCAGACGTAACAGAAGTCGGAAACTACATCGTTGAGGATATGTTTCGCAGCGGCATTCATGGGACAATGGCATAACGTTTACGGTTCAATCTAAAGAAGAGATGGCAAATATTCTCCGAGAAAAGATGCGCGCAGGCGAAATAAAAATTCCTTATGTGCCGCCAAGAAAGTTTGGAGAAATTGATCTAACAGCTGAGCTAAATGTTGAAAGGTACGAGCTCATGAAAACTGGGCATTTAGGATTTAGTCATCCTGAAGGAACTCACGATGATGTTTTTTGGAGTGTAGCACTTGCTGTTCTAGGTTCCGTTAAAACACCCATGCCAAGCATAAGGGTTGGTTTTGTTTCACATTAACTTTATTCAGAGGAACAAAAGAGCAAAAACTATTGAAGTGGCGTCATCCATATCTAAACCTGAATAAAGCTGCATTGACATCAGTTGGTTGTTCAGACATACTTGGCAAGAATATTCCTCAAACCTTACTAGACATGAAACTATATGGATTAGTTTTATTAGGAAATTAAGGGGTTATCTGATTGTTTAGTGAGTAACGTGAAAATTGAATTTAGATATTCAGAGGTTAGGCGATTTTGAGGCGCCGAAACGTCTTAATAACCATGGCACTTTTCGTAATTCTAGTCCCATCCATTTTCTTCGCTTCAGAAACTTTTTTTCTGCTTAAAATAAACGATCCTTCTTCACCATTTTATGTTGGGGTTGAATGCGGTTACAATAACGTTACACTATGCGAAGCAGTAATCGACAAAGTCAAAAATTACACAAACCTCTTCATTATCAGCTCGACAGATATAGTGGAGAATTCAACTTTACTCAACGAAGTATCAGACTACGCTTCCAACTCGGGATTGCTTTCATAATACCAATCTTAGCAATAGCCATAACACTATATTACTACTCGATGAAAGCAAGAACGTCTCCTCCCAAACAGCTACAGACTTCCTAAAAGAAAGTCTTCAGCAAAGGTTCTCGAATAGCAAACTCCCTTAAAGTTAAGGCTACCTATTTTTGGACTCAATACAGTTTGGAGAGTTTGAGTTGACTCTTAAACCAAGATTAGACATGGTGGGCGTAACTCTATTGTCTTAATTACACTGTCTTTTGATTGTCTTTTTACAGCTCAATACATGAGACATTCGTATAATGATCAGGCACCCATTCTGTTTTTAATATTCATAATATTTTCAGCTCCATTGATAGCTACTCACTAAACTAATAGACAAAGTGAATGGAAGAATCCAAGAAATGATTAAGAATTGGGGAATAGTGGAACCGCTAGGCCTCAGACCCAAATTCGGGTTAGTCTTATAAGGAACTAAACTTAATGGAAACGTCTTTAACGCAATGACAGCAGGATAAGGAAAAACAGAAATATTGACTTATTTGCTCGTTATGTAGATATGTGCTTGGGCAATTGATGAGGAATTAGGTTAATGAAAAAACGAAAGGCTATCGACGAACCTAGAGAAGATTTGACCTTCCGTCTTCGAAGAGGCACACAAAGGATAATGTCGAGATACGCCAAACTGGTTGGGCAGAAGTTCAACTCATCCGATTTCGAGGTCGTGAAAGTTGACGTCAAAATCCTAGGACTCCCAATCCCCTTCCAAGGTTATCGAATAGTGCACATCAGCGACATCCATTACGGACAATGGATCTCTGCAGATCGCCTAAAGGGCGTGATTGGTTTGATCAATCAGCAGAAACCAGACATTGTTGCGATAACGGGCGATTTTGTTTCCTATTCAGATAAGAATATCGAGGATCTTATCCCTGCGCTTAAGGAAATACATGCACGAGACGCGACAGTGGCTGTGCTTGGCAATCACGATTATTGGGTTAGTGCGAAGAGAGTCCGCTCGATACTAAGCGAAAGCAGTATAATAGAGCTAAACAACGACGTTTATACGGTGAATAGAAAAGGATTCGATCTATACGTTGCAGGAGTCGACAGCACCACTTTGGATAAGAACCAACTGGATAAAGTGCTGCAGAAACTGCCTCCTAACGGACCGACAATTTTGTTGGTTCACGAGCCAGACTTCGCCGATATCAGCGCAGAAACGAAGAGGTTCAGTCTCCAACTTTCCGGGCATTCTCACGGGGGTCAGTTTGTAATTCCCAAGCTCGGAACTCCTTTCCGCATTGACGGTTTCAAAAAATATCCCCTAGGAAGGTATCAGGTGGGAGAAATGGTCCAGTACACCAACCGAGGCCTAGGTACAAACGCGTTCTGGATAAGAATTAACTGCGCTCCTGAGATTACAGTTATAGATCTACAACCCCTATCGATTTGATTATCCAAAGCCACTTTTGTCGAACCATCTCATTTCAAGCGCTTATTGCCTTCGTTGAGTATTGGCCATTTCCCTCTTAAGAAGCCGACAAACATTCTCGGCGCCGACTATCTCCTCCTTCTCAAGATCCCATTCAAAAGGATGCAATATGAAGGGTTTCGATTGGGCTCCACCTAAACCGCCGTGGCTACCAATAAGCTCCTCGAATGCCGCCACCTCATCTTTTTCCGTATCGTACATGCTTATGAGAACTATATCGGGAACACAGTTGAAGCTGTCTAACCTACGAAGATGCAAGGCAGCTCGCTTCCCAAATTTGACCAGCGGATTCTCACCCTCGACCTTATCGTCCTTGAGGTAATACTTGCCCTTCGCCCCTATGACGACAGGCCCCCTCTCCTTAGAGTGGATCAAGGCAAAACTCACGCCCTCATGCTCGGACAAACCCTTTA
>JADGNF010000050.1 GCA_017883615.1 Candidatus Bathyarchaeota archaeon | reverse complement strand
GTTAGGATCAGGAGAGATTACTGTGCGCGCTGAGAAGTCTACACGTTTGCCTGAAAGATTGCTTCGGAACCTGCCTTCTTTGCCTTTCAGACGCTGGGACAGAGTCTTTAGTGCTCTTCCTGAGCGGTGTCTGGCTGGCGGAATTCCGGAGGCTTCGTTGTTAAAGTAAGTAGTAACGTGATACTGGAGCAGTTCGCTCAGGTCTTGGATGATGAGTGTGGGTGCTCCTGCTTCCATGTTTTCTTTGAGTCGCTGGTTAATGCGGATGATGTCCACGAGTTTGTGGGTTAAGTCGTCTTCTGAGCGAATGCCTGACTCTAAAGTGATGCTTGGGCGCACGTAAACTGGCGGCACGGGCAAAACTTGGAGAACCATCCATTCAGGACGAGCAACTTTGGGGTTGAAACCTAAAATTTCCAAGTCTTCGTCGCTTATTCGTTCAAGGCGCTCTCGGATCATGCTCGGCGTAAGTGGCTCAGATCCGGCTTCGGTTTGCTCAATGAATTTAGTTGGTTTCTCAAAAGTGATCTTGAATTGACCGGATGCGCAGTGAGGGCACTGTTTTGTTTTGATTTCTTGGATAATTTCTTTGTAAATCTCGTCTGGAATGACACCTAAAAGTTCCATGTATCTTTCGATTCTGCCGCGGGTTTTCTTGGCAGCTTCATCAGAGAGAAGAACGCGTCCGCAGGTCCTGCAAGTTGCTCTCAGGAGGTCGAAAATGATTTTTGTAAATTCGATGTGGACGATTGGCACTGCTAGCTCAATATGACCAAAGTGACCTGGGCAACGAATGGCTGTGTTACCGCAAGTTTTGCAGCGTTGGCGGGGTTCAAGAGTGCCCAGTCGGCCATCCATGAGTCCGGCAGTAATTGGTGCACCGTCTTCGTCGTAGGTATCTGGCGTCTGGATTTCGACAACCGACTGCTTGCGCAGGTCTTTTGGCGAAATTAAGCCGAAACTTATTTCGTCAACTACTTTGTGGATTAGTTCCTCAGTCATATTATGCCCTCTCCTTAAGTTTGAGTTTAGGTGTAATGCAAAGGCTTTGAAGTTCCTGTAGCAGAAGCTTAAACGCGTACGAAACGATAACCGGCGATACCTTGGCTTTTTCATCGCATATCTTGCAAACGTACTTGCGCTGCTTCATGTCATAGAAAGCGATTTGACCGCAGTTCTCACAGATGTATAGTGTGTATTTGTCGGATTCTTCAAGTAACCTGTCTCTAAGCAACATAGCGGCGCCGTGTCCAATGAGGCAGTCTCGTTCCATTTCTCCGAATCTGAGACCACCACCACGAGCGCGACCTTCAGTTGGCTGTCTAGTTAACATCTGGACTTGTCCGCGAGCTCTGGCGTGAATCTTGTCGGCAACCATGTGGTGCAGTTTTTGGTAGTAAACGACTCCTACGAAGACGTCAGCAACGAATTTTTCACCGGAAGCGCCATTGTAGAATACTTCGCTGCCTGTGTGGCTGAAACCTAACTTCACCAAGTTATTTCTGACTTCGGTGGGTCCCTCGTTAGTGAATGGTGTACCGTCTACTGGTTTTCCTCTTGCGGCTGCATATTTTCCAGAGAGTGACTCGATGAACTGTCCGATGGTCATTCTTGACGGAATAGCGTGTGGGTTAATGATCAGGTCAGGAACAATGCCTTCGTCGGTGAATGGCATGTTTTCTTGTGGAACTATTAAGCCTATGACTCCTTTCTGTCCGTGTCGTGAAGCAAATTTGTCTCCTAACTCTGGAATGCGTTGGTCGCGAACGCGGACTTTAACGAGTTTGCTGCCTTCGCCTGATTCAGTGATGAATATGGCGTCGACAACTCCGTTTTCGGAGGGACGCATGTCGGCTGATGTGTCACGCATGCTTGGTCCTTTGACTTCGAATTCTTTGTATTCTTCAAGGAATCTTGGGGGGCTGATTCTGCCGATGAGGACGTCTCCTCCTGCTACAGTGGATTCGAGGCTGATTATGCCGTCTGGTTCTAGCAGTCGGTAGTATTGTTCCCCGCGGTATCCGCGTGTTCCGGGTTCTGGGACTGTGAATTTGTCTTTGAGTCCGCCTAAGTATTGGCGGCATTCGGCTTCGTAGATGCGGAAGAATGTTGAGCGGGCTAAGCCTCGTTCGATGCTGGCTTTGTTGAAGATGATAGCGTCTTCCATGTTGTAGCCTTCGAAGCTCAGCACAGCGACGACACAATTTTGTCCCGTTGGGCGCTGTTTGTAGCCCATGACTTCCATGAGTTCTGTTTCAACTAGCGGTGCTTGTGGGTAGTGTAGAATGTGTGAGCGTGAGTCGACGCGGTTTTGGAAGTTTGTGCCGTAAATGCCCAGTGCCTGTTTAGCCATGGCTGCTTGGTAAGAGTTGCGTGGTGATTGGTTATGCTCGGGGTAAGGTATGGTTGATGCACATATGCCGAGTATGGTGAATGTAGCGATTTCCGAGTGAGTGTGTTCCGGAGCAACCTTATCCAGAGATACGGCAACGTAAGCGTTTTCTTCCTCAGAAGCGTCTAGGTATTCAACTAAGCCATTCTTGACTACGTCTTCCCATGTCCATTCGCCCAATGCAATCTTTTCCAGATGCTTAGACTGCAGTTTAGCCACACCGTTCTCAACAATAATCAATGGTCTTCTGACACGGCCTTCGTCACAGTTAGCATGAAGCTCTTCTGACTCGGTTTGGGCTTTGGTGAAGTGGGTTATGTTAACTTCTGTGGAAATCTCGCCTGTGCGACGTTTTTCTCTAAAGTTTCTCGCCATATCGTCTGGGCTGTTGCAGTAGCCAATTATGTTTCCATCGACAAAGACTTTAGCGCCGTTAATCTTCATGGTATCATTTGATTCGTAAGCTGGAACGGTGCCCATCTCAAAGAGCAATTGCTTGATTTTGTCTGGGTTTACTCCGACCGAGATTGAAGAGGATAATGCGAGGTTTTTTACGAGACCGCAGTTTGAGCCTTCAGGAGTCTCGTTTGGGCAAAGTCGTCCCCAGTGAGTCGGGTGGAGGTCTCGAGCTTCGAAGTTGGGTTGACTTCGGCTTAAAGGTGACTGCAATCGGCGCAGGTGGCTCAAGGTGGAGATGTAGTTTGTTCGGTCCAAAAGCTGAGTTATGCCAACTCTGCCTCGGCCCCAGTTTCCCGTTGCTAGCGCATGTTGGAAACGCTCTGTTATAATGCCTGGTCGCACAGCGGCTGAGACAGTGATTATGGGTCCTTTGACGCCTATGCGTTCAAGCTGGTATTTTATGTCGCGGGTCAAGTTTCTGAATGCAACGCGAAATAGGTCTGCGAGAAGAGGACCAGCGAGCCGAAGACGTTTGTTTTTGAAGTGGTCTTTGTCGTCTTGTTGACGTCTGCCCAGTTTTAATTGAATTACTCTGCTTGCCATTTCGCCCAAAAAGATGGCTTTGTCTTTGCGTTGTTTCTCTGTTCGGCCTAGGTGTGGGAGGAAGTTCTTATCGAGGGCAGTTTCAGCTTTTTGAACGCGGTATTCTTCGACTTGTCCGTGAGCGACACGGTTTCCGATAAATAGGATGGCGTCTTGAGGTGTGTCAACGCCGATGGCTTTCTCAAAGCTTGGGCCCATTTCTTTTTGTAGGTCTTTGTCTAGACTTACGGCTTCGGCGATGTCTTTGTCTTTTTCTAAGCTGAGGGCGCGCATGATGACGACGAATGGGATTTCTGTGGGGACTCCTGGCATGGAGACGTAGATGGCGTCGTCTGCTTTGAGTTTGAGTTCGATGCGTGCTCTAAAGCCTACTGTTGTGGAGAAGATTTTTGCTTGGTAAACTGGACTTGTTCCTTTGTCGTCAAGGTCTATGATGACTCGGTTTGGTGCGAGGTCTTCCATGGCGACGATGACGCGTTCGGAGCCGTTTACGACGAAATAGCCTCCTGGGTCATCTGGGTCTTCTCCTGCAGCGATGAGTTCTTCGCGGCTAAGTTGGCTCAAGAAGCAAAGTTTGCTTTTGAGCATAACTGGTATGTTGCCGATGTAAACGAGTTCGGTGTCTTGTTCTCTGCCATCAATGATGGGCGTCATTTCCAAAGCTACGGGTGCAGCGTAAGCGAGGTTTCTGAGGCGCCCTTCCATGGGATAAATTTCGTGCTTAGTTCCGTCAACTTCAGTTACGTATGGTCCGGTTATTCGGCTTTGGGGGTCAATAACCCAAATTTGGCCTAGTTTCACTTTGTATGGTGATTCGGGAACTTCTATAGGAATTTCAGCGACTTCGTCAACGACTTCTTGGAGTCCGTGGTCGATGAATTCATTGTAACTGTCTAGATGTTGCCTGACTAGGCCTTTTTCGTTGAAGAATGTCTTCAACAGCAGGTGGGTATCTTCTTTTGAAAGTTCAGTCAATTTTAAGTCTCTCCCGCAATGTTTTCATTCATGTCCTGAATGTGATTTTTTGTGCGGGTTTTTTTCAAACTTGCAGGTTCCTCCGAGTCTGGTGGGTCCAACTCGAAAAAGGGTCTGATATTTTTTAAGAGCACAACAAACAGCTACGCAGCAATCTAATAAACCTTTTTGTGGGTTGTTTTATGTTTTCCTCACCAAAACATGATGCGTTGAATGTTTTGTTGGCGGTTTTTTGGCGATTTGGGCTGGTTCGGTTTGGTTTGGTTGGCGGTATTTGAGCGGTTGGATTATATGCTCTGTTGCTCTCTGCAGCCTACCCCCTCCCCTTTTTGAACTGCCTGTTTTGGGCAGTTTTTTTGGTTCTGAGTTCGTTTTGGGTTTGGTTCGCGGTTTAAAAAGGTGTAGAAAGGTTGGAAAAGGTGAAATTTGGTGGAAAAAGGCAGACTTGAATTACGTCTAGGTTGAAGATTAAGTTTCAATGCTTTATCCAAATATGAAAACCTTTCAATATACCGTTTTGTTTCTGGCTTTCATCCCCTGCAAAATCTATTCAAATCCCGCCTGCTGGTTAAGAAGTCTCACGAAATGCAGAAATTGTTAAATTCTGCAGATTGACAAAAAGAAGAAACTTTGCGATTTCGGTGAGGGTTAGGCTATTTTCTTGAGTAACTCAAGGTGCCGTTCGCTGTATTGGGTTGGCGCGCCTTTTTTGAGGTATATTGAGATGGCGGTGATTTTTTTTGTGGGGTCGTTGCGCATTTCGATGGGATAGAGGTCGATGAGGTCGATGCCGATTGCCTCTTTCGAAATGCTTCCCTTGCACAGCTTCAGAGCCAGCGTCGCGGCGTCGTTTATGGAGCCGCCTGCCGCCACAACCTTGAGTTTCCTAAAAGTTGCGAACTTGATAAGCATCAACGTCAACAAAGTTTCCGGGCTGGTACCGCGCCCAACGCTCACAACTTGGCCTTCTCTGCCCGTGGACAAGGTCATGTCCAATTCTTCGTCGGCAACCAGTTTAACCATGTCCGGCGCACCGTCTTTGCTTGTAAGCATGCAGGAAACTACCTCGGTTTTCCCCACTCCAGCGATTTCGATTTGGTCCAGAGAAATCTCGTTAATATGCACATTCGCAATGTCCTTCGCGAAATTAATCGACGCGCAAGCCAGATAGATCCCGCTGCCCGCGCCCACAACGCTAAGTTCGCCGCCATCCATAATCCCACAAATGATTTTTTCGGCAACCTCATTAATCGTCAAAGCCGCATCAGCAGGGCGAATAACTAAAGTCCCATTTTCTAACTGCATACTCCCTCACCGCACAATATACAGATGGACATTGTTTTTAAAACTATGGATTGACAGGGCATTTTGGGCGGTAGGGTTTTCAACATGCTTTTAGCCAAAAATCAAGCCAATAGGACCCCCCTGCCCCTTTTCTACATACATTGAATATTAGGCACCAAACATGAAATGCAAACTTGCAAATTAATTTACAAAATTGTGTTTTTGAAATTCGTCTCCACCATCGGCTGAGGAAAGAAATTATAGAAGTGCCGTATCTTTAACCCGAAAAGGAATCCTTCATGAAACAACAACTTGAACAACGCTTGAAAGAACTCAGAGCCGAACGGGAAACAGGGCAAAAAACACTCGATGAGTTGGAAACCAAAGAAAAGGACCTCAGAAGCACCTTGCTTCGCATAAGCGGCGCAATTAAAGTTTTAGAAGAAGAACTGACTAAGGAGAGAAGTTCAGAAAGAAGGGTCTAAGTAACAAACTCCAAATTGTAAAACGGGCATTCTTAGTATCTAACTATTTTGTAACGGTCTCTTCCCAATCTGCGCTTAGTCTTTTCCTCGGCATCCGTCACCTTAGAGTTCCCCGTTTTCACTTCACAAGTTGTGGGGTTGCCGATTTTGTTTCCAAAAAAGTCCCGCTTTTGAACGACAAAGTTGCCTTCTTTGCGGATTTTTGTGCAGTCGTTGCCCTGCATGGCTTGGTCAAAAGCAAAACGGTCCCTGGCGACCTTGCCTTTCTCCCGTCGGATGGTTGATAGGGCGAATCTTCTGGAGGTGTTACCAAACCCGAAAGGACGATTATTGTTTGTTTTGCTTTTTCCCAATTATTACAACTCTTTTGTGTGTTACTTAATGAACGTGTATTAAAAAGTTGCCACCAAGGCGCTAATAGGATAATTATTTCGGTGCCTCCCCGATTTCCACTTTAATGCATTTCAGCGGTTGAATATCTTCACGGTTAGCGCTCCGGCTTTTCCATTTTCTGTTTTTTTAACTATCACAGTGCGTAGGTTTGGGTCTGTTTCATAACCGATGCTGTTGCGCTCGTTCTGCATTGCAACTTTGACGGTTGTTCCAGAACCTACGAATGGGTCTAGTATGGTGTCGTTTTTTATGCTGAACATTTTTATGAGACGGTCGGGGATTTCGTCGGGGTACGCGGCGGTTCTGCGTTCCAGTTCGTCTGCGGTTTGGCGGGTGCCTGTGACTTGCCAGATTTGGCTAAACCATTCGTCCCGCTGCTGTTTGGTGAGTTGGCTGTCGTAGCGGGTGGGGTCTTTGGGGGGGAATTTGCGGAGCTTGCCTTTACGGAAAAGTAGGATGTACTCGCAGTCCAAAGTGACGTAAGCGTTGGGCGGCAGGAATCCGGAGCCTAGGAAGGCGCCTTTGCCTTTGTACATTGGTTTAGTGGTGGGTTTCTTCCACAAAATGTAGGGCAACGTGAGGAAACCGATTTTTTCGCATTGCTCCATGATTCTGGCGTGGTTTGGGAATACGCGGAATTTGGCATTTATTGTGCGGGTGGCGTCGCCGATGTTTATGCATGCGATTCCGCCGTCTACGAGAACTCGGAAGGTTTCCACCCAGACCCGCGCCAAGTTTTCGTGCATGGCATCATAAATCTGAGTGACCGTTTCTTCGTCTGGCTTGGCTTCAATTTTTTTCCATAGCGCAGCGATTTTTGGGTCCAGTTCGCCGAATTGTTGGTCCCACATTTGGATCATGGGGTAAGGCGGAGAAGTGACCATCAGATGGATGCTGCAGTCGGGGATTTCTGGCATTGTTTGGCTGTTGCCGATAATGATTTTGTGCTTGGTCTGCGGCATGTGATGGCACCTTTCTATCTAATGTGGTCGGTTGATGTTTTACTCTTTTGGTGGATGACGGTTAGAGTATTTCTCCAATCACGGCTGTGGGTTTTTGGAGCATTAGGTTGAGGTCTTCAAGTTTTTGTGGATCCAATGTAATAAGCACTACCGTTGCAGGTCCGGCAGACTTTGCCAGGTCCAAACTACTTTTTTCCGCCAGTTTTAATTGTCTACCAACTGCGTAAGCCATCATGCGTGCTTCATGGGCAATTCCAAACGTTCCGACTGGGGCAATGTCATGAACGAACTTTTTCTGTGAAAGCCACATAACGTTTTTGAGGTCAGCGATTTCGCCTTTAACTTCAGCCGGAATCACTTCTTCACCTACTTTTGGTTTGCCGATTGCTACCAACAAGTCACCGGGTCTGGTTTTTCCTAGTCGGAGTTCTTCCTCGTTGGCAAATCCAATTACAGTTAAGCCTGCCCCAGTTTGAACGGTTGCGAAGTTTTCTTCGGTGTTTTCCATAACTACTTGGTTGGGTTCCAACCCGAGAACCATAGTTTCGTTTCTGATTCCATCCAGAATTTCTTGTCCTGTGGGTTGTTTTTCGACGCCTAACGTTACGGATAAAAGGACCGGAAATGCGCCTGTGGCTACAACGTCCATGAGCGCGACCCGTGCGAGGAACTTACCTAGAATTTTTCCTTTGACTTTAACTTCATCCATGGATTTGGATCCCACTGCGCCAGATGAAGTTGAGCCTACAACTATTGCGTGCCCCGTGGGAATTTTGAGGATGGTCACGTCGCCTTTTCGGGTGTAGGAAATTTGGCCCGGTTGGACTTGGAAGGCTATTGGTTTTAGCATGGTTCCGACGTTTTCAACTAGGTGTGTGTATACGGTCAGGGCTTGACGGATGACTTCAGAGCGGGTTAAACCATGTCTTTTGGCGAGTTTGTCTGTGTCGGCTATGATTTTGTCAGATAGTCGAACGTTTGTGACCTTCATCTGTAGCACACTACATTTGTAGTACAGGTGAAAACGCTTTTATGACTTGCTCTTCACAAGGGCAAAAAACGACAACGCGAAGAAACCAAAGTATTGGAAGAGCGGTTTTTAGATCTGACTCAATAAAGTGTTACGTTGAAAGAGAAAAGTATTACTTCAACTGACACAATTTAGGAAGCCATGGTTGACTTAGCCTCCGTCGTCATAGTTGCAACCGCATTCGTGCTGGGATTAGCTCACTCACTTGACCCTGACCATATCGTCGCCGTCTCGGCACTTATCTGCAACACTCACAGCCTACGCAAATCAATTGCTTCCGCAACAGCTTGGGGAGGAGGACACTCAGTAGTCTTGCTCGTCGTCGGACTACTTCTTTTAGGGCTTAGAGTCGCCATCCCCGACAGCGTTCTTCAGCTCTTCGAGTTAGGTGGGGGAATAATGCTCGTAATAATCGGGGCACTTGTCCTTAGACCATTTGTGATGCATTTTGTTCGTCCTCGAAAACATGGAGAAGACACGAACGACCAAGCGCTTGGGTCAATGAAGAAACACAGTCACTCTCACAATCGTGGGCACCATCACGGTCATGACCACAGCCATACTCATAACCATAGTCACGAACATGACCATTTCCACATACACAAGTCTGCCCTAACCGGCATCCTCCAAGGATTAGGCGGCAGCGCAGCCATAATGCTCGTAACCTTAACCACCGTAAACTCCCCAGAACTCGGCCTAATTTTCCTTATAGTCTTTGGCATCGGGGTAATCCTGGGCATGGTCAGCATCGCGTGCCTAATCAGCTCCATTCTAAACTATACTTCTTCGCGACTGGAAGGTATACACGAAAAAATCGCTGCAATCACTGGTACTATAAGCATCGGCTTTGGCATATACATGGTCACACAAGTCCTCCTAAGTTATCACCTATAAATCTCGGACCTAGAGGTTAGAAAGCAAAGGGATTTTGCCGAAGTATAGTTTTTGCTGCGACCCGCTGTTTTCATTTTTTAACGACACGCAAAAGGTTAATACCAGAACATCGATAACGCCTAAAGAGTGGCACCTTTGAAAACCGTTGCCAATGCCGTAAAATTAGCTAAAAACACCGCTATCCTGTTTGACATGGACGGGGTACTCGTTGACGTAACAGAATCCTACCGAAAAGCCGTCCAAGAAACCGCGCAGTTCTTCACGGGCAAAACGGTTGACCCGCCGGAAATTCAGGCGCTTAAGCAGAAAGGTGGATTGAATAACGACTGGGACTTAACCGAAGCAATCCTACTTGGAAGAGGCAAAAAAGTGCCGAAAGCTGAGATAATTCGAAAGTTTCAGGAATTCTACTTAGGGTCAAATGGCAAAAAAGGGTTTATTGAAAACGAAAAATGGTTACTCCCAAAAGAAAAACTGATCGCCCTGCGCGAACAGCGCAGCTTGGGCATAGTCACAGGTAGACCTTGCGCAGAAACTCGTTACGTGCTCAAAAAGTTCCAGGTTGAAAATCTATTTGACCTAACCATCGCGATGGAAGATTACCCACCTGAGAAAGCTAAACCTGACCCTTATCCGATCGAGTTGGCATTGGAAATACTGAACACTC
This sequence comes from Candidatus Bathyarchaeota archaeon, assembly GCA_017883615.1. Lineage (GTDB taxonomy): Archaea > Thermoproteota > Bathyarchaeia > Bathyarchaeales > Bathycorpusculaceae > JADGNF01. The sequence goes on along the minus strand of JADGNF010000050.1, from coordinate 5,977 downwards.
AGGATGCAATCTATGTGGGTGACAGCGTTGACGATATCGAAGCGGGAAAACGCGCGGGCATAAGGGCAGTGGGGTGTGTTCCGCCTGGAGTTTCGCGTGTGGAAAAGTTGAGGGAGCTGTTGCTTGAGCACGGGGCAGAAAAAGTTCTCAACGATATACAAGAGATAGGCAGCGGTCTTTTCTGATGCCTCATGCGCTGGTTATTTTGGTTGGCTGTTGTTTTTGAGGGGGCAGCCTCCGCCGCAGATGTTGAGGCTCGGACATTCGAAGCATTTTTCGGGCGCGTATTTTCTCGCTCTCACCTTTTGGCAAACTGGGTGGTTCCATATTTTCTTCCAGTCATCTTTGAGAATGTTGCCCAGTGGAGCTATCGTGTAGCTTTGACAAGGGATAACGGTGCCGTCTGGTTCGATAGCCATGTTTATGCGGCAGGCGCTGCAGCTTTTTATGCCCAAATCAAGCTGGATGGGGTTTACTTCGCAGTATTCGGTGGGCGTGTACCATGTGAAGTCCATGCCTAGCTTGCTGGTTTTTTCTTTGATTCGGTTCAGGATGGGCTCCAGTGTGGCTTCCTCCAAAGCGAAGCTTTCTGCGATGGCGGGTGCTTTTCCGGAGTAGATGAGGCTGTTGCAGGCAAAATGCTTCACGCCCAACCCGTGGAGGAACTCGATTGTGGCGTCTATTCCGTCGACGTTAATGGTGTTTAGGGTTGTGTTTGTGGTTGTGTAAATTGGGAGCGAAAGGGCATTTTGAAGTCCTTGCACGGTTTCAGCCCAGCTTCCCGAGGTGCCCGTGATTTCGTCATGTACTTTGGCGTCATTAGATTCCACGGTTATCTGCACATGGTCCAATCCCGCGGCGATAAGCGACTGCAAGTAAGTTTTGTCCATGAGTTTGCGCCCGTTACTCACCAACCCGCTTACCAGCTCTTGTTTTTGAGCGTAAGCAATCAACTGGACCAAATCCTCGCGCATGGTGGGTTCGCCCCCTGTAAACACGACTTGAGGGATTCCCAGCCCATGCAACTTGTCGATAACAGCCATCCAGCCCCCGGTTGATAACTCGGCAGTCTGCCTTGGACCACCAGCGTAGCAGTGAACGCATTTGTTGTTGCATCGGTAGGTTATCGCTAAATCCATGCGGTAAGGCGCGGACAATTCCTTCTGGAAGGGCTCAATCTTCTCTACGTTAAGATACGAAACTGGGCAAATATCGGGAGCCGACGCGAGGGAATTAACGGCAAACACGGTTTCGCGGTAGTCTTTGCGTGCGGTTTCCCCGTTTACTTTGTAGTGTTTCAGAAGAGCCTTGATGGTTTGTTCTTCATTTTCGCCGCGGATGAAGCCATGAACGATTTCGGTTGCGGTTTTGTTGAGGAAAACCACGCGGGAGGCGTTGATGACTAAAACGCCTGACCCATTTTGTTCTAAGCGCAAGTGGAGCCGTAAGCCCTGGTAGTTACCTGATGCAACTTTGAGATGATGCAAAGTTTCTCTTGTTCTAAACCTGTCTAAGATTCCCATCTAATGTGCACCTCCACCTGCACAAGCACATGCGCAACTAACGCATGCACAGTGGCAGGCACATGAATGACACGCGCAAGCGCACGAAGGACGCCCGGCGGCTGAATTTTCACTTTTGGGCGGCGTTTGGGGCGCAAACGGAACAAGCTTGTTAGCGAAGCCCTGCACGTCTTTAACGATGTTATTTGACGCGCCCTGCAGTCCACGTGCGATGTTGTTTGCGAAGTCTTGTCCAGCTATGGGTTTGGGTGTTATTGGCGCGGGGGTTGTGGGTGATGGCCGAAACACGGGTGCGCCAGTTTGGATTGTTCCTCCCGCAGTCTGTGTGGATTGGCTTGACTGGGTTGTCGGTTGCGGCCCGCTTGGAAAACGGGGTCCGCTCCAGTACCACCACCACGCCGGGTTAGGCATAATTATTATCCCAGGCGGAAAAGCGGTATGCATGCGGTCATCGAAGCTGTGGTCTGCCAAAAGCCATTCCAGATTCTTGTCAAAGGCATCGCCCATAAGGTCAGGGGTTCCAGCTTGAGTGACTTGTGTCCACGCTTTGTCCACGATTGACCGATAATAGTTTTCAGTATCCTGGCGTGAATAACCTTTCAGTTTCTGGTTCACTGTGTTCACGAGTCCGCGGTAGGCTTCAGCGAGGATAGCTTCATCCAATGTTCCGTCAGGTTTGATGGCGTTTAAAAAGTCAATCTCGTAGTATCTTGGTGAAGCCACTTGGGAAGGAGCCGTGTCGTTTGTTGTTTCTGCTGGTGGTTTTTCGAGTTTTTTAAGTTTGAGCACGGGTTCTGACTCTGTCACGATCACTTGGCGTTTAAGCAAAAGCCCATACAACATCATGGTTATCACTCGAACCGGTTTAAGTCCCAAAACCAACCCAGCCTCCACAGCTGTCAAACTCCGATTGGCACCCAGCGCTTCAACTGAAAGCTGGGGCGCTTGATATGCCGACTTTGCAACCCCAGCAACCACCGCTATAACAATGAGCACAATAACAAAAAATGCTACTCCCCCCAAAACTCCATATCCCACTGGAAAACCGCTCGTGTTAGACGACGGAAATGGGTTCAAGGAAAAACTTGGCTCTGATAACGACGGGAATGGCGTCGGAACCGTGCCATTCACATACTGCTGGGGAAAAGACACTCCAGCCAAGAAGGCATCGCCCGGAGGCCAAGAGGCGCGTTCCCAGAAGACTGCCGTGCGGTTCTCGTCCACGAACACATTGTCGAACTGCAAGTTCGGGGGCGAACGGACTGCATCTTGGGGCACGCCAGACGGAAGCTCAAACTCGACTCGCAGGTCTTCAGTTCCAGAGGCGCTTTGGAAGGTGCCCGGGTAGAATTGCAAGCCCACGTTGCCTGGATTGGTGGTGTCTTGGAGAATTAACGCTGAAACCGAAGCGTAAACCACGAATGTGTAGGGGTGGTTGAGGGTGATGGGTTGTTTCATTTGGACTTCAATGCCTGTGTAGCCACCCGACGAAATGTCATGGTATTGCAAGGCGTCACCTGAAAGGTCTTCAACATAGTGAATTTGGAACCCCGCTTCAGGCATTCCAAGGTCAAACGCTCCCTGCGGCGACCCTGAATGGTACGTGAAGGATATGTTGTAGAGGAAGTCGACGGAGGCATCTGGGTTCACCCAAGCCTTGAGCCACTCCTGACTCACGCTGTACGTAACCTGGGCGTGGGCTACAGGCGCGAAGCTGGCAGCTATCGAAACGCAGAAACCCGCCACCAATACGCACAGGAGAAATGAGTTTTTCCGCTTCACCATGTCGGCTCCTCAGACAGTTCAAACTTGTTTCCGCAGTGTTCACACGTCACGTAGGGTTTATCGTCGATGACTTGCGCTTTTAGGGGATCTACGAGGGCGCCGCAGTTGGGGCAGCGAACCGCCACCGCCTTTACGGGACCCGTGACGGTTACGGTTTGCTTGATTTCTATGGGTTTCCGATCTTTGACGGCAAACAGCGAAACACCCGCAACGATTATCAAAACTAATCCCACGAGGAAATAGGAAATGCCCAAGTTAATCGAAATCATGAAGACCAAACCGAAGAAAACGAGAACTGCCGAAACCAAATAAACCAGAATCTTCGCCGCCCGACTCACCATCGCTAATCCTCGCGCATTCACCATAAAGTCAGCGTGTTTATAACATTTACTAAACCTAGTAAATTCATCTCAAATTAAAGAACCAATAGTAACAAATCGCCCGCACCAAAAAACACAATCGGCGCAATAGAAAACGTCCTCAGAAAATAGCCCCGAAAAGGTGCTTCAGCGTTTACACTGAAAACCTGAGATAAACTAAAAATGAAAAAAGAAAGGGGTTGATGTGGAGAATACGGTATAAATGCACTTAAATTGTTGGCGGGTCCGACGGGAATTGAACCCGCGACCCCCGGATTAAAAGTCCGGTGCTCTAGCCTGACTGAGCTACGGACCCACCTAAACGATGCTGCTGATAGGAAAACGACAAGGGGGTTTTTTAGCGTTTCTATTGTTGTTGCTGAAAAGGAAAATAGACTGAATGTTTTATCGGACTTTGTGGAAGCGGCTGGCGAAGATTTGGTGACTTGTTTGCGGCTATGTGTCGCTAAAACTCAAAGCTTGCTATACAATCAAGATGAATGAACTGCTGGAAAGTAACAAGCGAATATTTTACGTTAAATGGAGAAAAAACTAGAAAAAGACAAAAGCCGAAAAAACCGTCTTATGAAAATATAAGGATATGAAAAATCAGAGAAACTTAAACGCGAAAAAGAAAAAGAGTTGGGTGAGATAACCCACGTTTATTCTTTGTTTTCGTTGTTACTTGAAGAGACTTCGGGCGAGATCTCTTTTCCGGTATGAATTGGCACCGGCTGCATCTCTGCTGAGATTTCGGCTGGAAGCTCGATGGTTGCCTCTTCTTGCGCCGCTTGGGGCGCTGGTGAAGGGTTTTCCGCGATCTCCTCAACCGCCTGCAGAAGCTCTTTCTGGACCACGTCAGGCTCGGTTACGTTAAATTCGTCTAAGGCTGTTTTTTCGACTGCTACCTCTTCGATGACTGCTGCTGGAGCTTCAACTGGTGCTGGCTGCTCAATAACTGCTGCTTCTGCAACTGGGACTGTTTCGATTGCTGGGGCTTCGACGACTGTTTCCTCAAGGATTGGAGTTGGAGCTTCGATTATTGGTGCTTCTGCAACTGGGGCTTCAATAACTGGGGCTGGTTCTGGCTGGGCGATTGCAGCTTCGATAATTGGAGCTTCAACAATTGCTGGTTGCTCAACGATAACTGGAGCTTCAACGACCGCTACTGGTTCCGCTATGACTGGTTCTGGTGTAGGAGCGGCGATTTCAGCTTGCGCAATTGGAACTTCTTGGGTTTCAATGACTGGGGCTGCAACTGTTTCTTGAATGATTGGTTCTGGAGCTGCAACTATGTATGCTGGGGCAACTTCAACTGGGGCTGCTGCAGTTGGGACTTCAATTGGTTCTGTGAGCTGCGCGGGTGCAACTTCTACAACGGGAATTTGGGCTGGTTGGGTTGTGGGTTCGGTGATTGTTGGGTTGCATAGTTGGTTGACTGCGTTTTGTATGGTTTCAAGTTCGTGTTTAGCTGTTTCTAAGCCATTGGTTAGCAGGTTAATTTCAAGAGTGTATGTGTTTTCGTCGACTTCTCCTGCAACATGCTGTATTTCGTAGTTTGCGAGGAGAATTTCGAGGGTTTTTATTTGATTGTTGAGTTCTGCGGTTTTGGCTTGCATTTTCTGGATGAGTTCGGTTTGCTGTTTCTCAATGTCAGCTATAGCTGTAGCGATGTCTGCATTGAAGGAGTCATAGGTTGATTGGGAGATTCGGCCTTTTTCGAACAAACCAGTTAGGGCTTGCATCTTTTTCTGGGCTATCTCGTTTTCTTCATTTAAACGATTAAAGGAATGTTTCCACGAAATCACGTTTGGGCACCAAGCACCCTTCTGGCAAATTGGGAAATAACGTTTGTTAACATGCACGTATATCGCTAACAGATAAGAACGGCTTTTGGAACTCAGAAAATCGAAATTATGCATACAAAACGCGTGTGCTGACTGGCTGGTTATATCACTAAACAGTGAAAAAATACAAAGCGGAATTAAGGGTTTTCGACGTTAAACTGTTTGATTTCTCTACTTTTGCCCCACTTTTTCTAAAACGGTTTTTGTTGCGTTTTTGTGGTCTGATTTGTTTTAGGCTTAGCTTAGCAAAGGGCTTCTATGACAGTTCTTAGATGCTAATCTAGCTAGGACTCTTTGCCGCCGGTTAGTTCCGTGCGTATTCCATGAGGGTTTTGACGCCGTACCCTCTCACCGCATCATAGACCGACGCCGTGTTGTACCCTGCGAAATTCAACAGGTTCGCCGCTGAAGAGTACAACAAAAGTAGGTACTGTTTAACGTCGGGGTTTATGCCCTGTTCAAT
>JADGNF010000049.1 GCA_017883615.1 Candidatus Bathyarchaeota archaeon | reverse complement strand
TTTGTGGGGTAGAGGTAAAGTGCTGTTGCGTGTTCATCGTTGATTAAGGCTTCGAAAACTGGGATGTTGAAGGATAGGGTTTTGCCCGAAGCAGTTGGCGTTACGATGACGACGTTTTTGCCTTGCCGAGCTTTGTTTATGGCGCAGGCTTGGTGGGAGTAGAGTTTGATTCCTTTGCGGTCCAAATAGCTCTGCAGGCAGTTGGGTAACGGTTTTTCGAGTTCGCCGTAGGAGGCGTCTCGGGCGGGAATCTCTTCGATGTGTACGATTTGGTTTTTGTAGCCTTTTACGCCTTCCAGGAAGCGAATATACTTTTCCATATCCATTAGAGCTGCCACTCCCCGTAAAGGCTGCAGAAAAGCTGCGTCAGAGTCACTAAATCTTGCTTGTTGTGCTCCACGATTGCCACAAGCGGTCCCACGTTGCCCGTATGCTGGTACGAATCGTAAAACTCCGGGACCAACGCGCCCGGAATGTTAATGCTTCTTTTGACGTTGAGGTACTGCTCAACGGTTTCCAACCGGTAATTGGCAAGCTTTCCCCTCAGAGCACGCCTCGCGAAGTGGAGAACATCAAAATGGGGATAACCCAACTCCGCGTCTAAGCCGTAATATGCTAATCTCTCGCGAATGAACGGAACGTCAAAGCATCTACCGTTAAAGGAGATTAGAGCTGAGTTTTCTTTGAGTCCGGAAACGAATTGCCAAAGTGCCGCTGCCTCTTCTGAAACGTCCCGCAACAGAAATTGGCGCGTGCAAACTCGGTTTTTCTCCACGTTCGCGACGCCCATAAGGATAATTGGTCTTCCAAAAAGCCCCAACGTCTCGATGTCGATTATGGCGAAGTCTTCGTTGCTGCAAAACCCAGCTAAATAGTGACTTAGAGGGTGCGATTTGGCCAAGCTGCTTCTGAGGTGCTCCTGTAGAGCCAAGACATCCTTAGAATCTACCAATTGCACAAATTCCTTTGCTGATTTACGCCATTTAGGAAATTGAACTAAAGCCTCTATCGATTTTACGCCTTGGTTTTTGAGTGTTCGTTCGCGGATTGGGCCAATGCCTGGAAGGAGCCTCAATTCAGACAGCAGGAGTTTCCTTGCTTCTTCGGTGCTTGGTTTCTTGAATTTCATCTTGTGAAGGTCTTTGACGCAGTAGCATTCGCCTTGCTCGTTGGATACGATTTTTCCCGAAATTGCTTCTTCCAGAGTTTTGCCTTCGAACTTGCGGACGAGTTCTCTTTTTAGTTTTAGGGCTTGGTCGTATTCGGATTCGAAAATCCAGCCTTCTGAAGCGCCTCCTTCGGAGCTCTCTTGTTTCTCGGGTTCGGAAAGGACTTCGTATTCTTTGGTTGTTTCTGTTCTTTGGCGAAGGTTTTGGGCGACGCGTTTTAGATCCGCGTTTTCTTTGACTTCTGCTGGTGTGACGTCTGAACCGGAATAACGAAGCTGTCTTTTGTTGAGCGTTTGGGCTGGGCGGTCATCTACAGAGTATTGTTTTATGAGAAAGGAGCCGCATGCTGCGCAGAAATTGCTGCCACTCAAGTCCTGTTGAGAGTAACTTTGGCCGCATTTGTGGCAAACATACGTTAGGGTCAATCTTATCCAGAGACTGTTCCAATGAGTTGTTATAAAAAGAATGTGCACACAAAGAAGCAAAACCCAAAATCGGCAACCTAACCAGAAAAGTCCGAGGCGCGGCTGCGCTAGAAGCCCTTAAGTAAGCCCGCCGTTGAGTTTGTTCCATGAATCCGATAGTCTGGCAACGAAATGTCCTCCCAAACGGCATGCGCTTGCTCTTGTTCCCAAAACCCCACAGCATGACAGCCCAATTGTCTGTTGCATTCGATTATGGGTCAAACTTTGAAGACGCAGAAGTCGCTGGTATGGCGCATTTCCAAGAGCATATGACGGCTGGCGGCTCAGACAAACATATTCAGCGGTCTCGTCGCATTGAGCAGATGGGTGGATACGTTGATTTTTCGACGGCAAACGAGGACACTATGGTCGTGACGGATGTGTTGCCGGATAAGATTGAGAAAACGGCTGAGGTTTTGTCGGATTTGCTTTTTGATTCGTCGTTTGAGGAGGAGAAGTTGGTTTCGGAGCGCAAGATAATTTTGCATGAGATTGCGGAGTACGCTGATGATCCTTGGACGACTGTGGAGGAGATGCTCAGGAAATGTCTCTATAAAGATCACGCTGTGAAACGGCCAGTTTTGGGTTTTCGCAAAACGGTTAACCAGCTATCCTTGGCTTCTGTGATTCAAGCTCATCAGGCTAACTATGTTCCCCGGAAAACCGTGCTCGTGTTATCTGGTAACTTTTCGCGCCAATGCGTCGATGCTGTTACGCAGAAATTTGGGCAAGTGGAAAGCGATGGGTCGGTTTCGTTGAAAGTGCCGTCTGTTGAGGACTCTAAACCTCGACGGGCGGTAGATAAGGCGAAGGCTGGCATTATGCAAACTTACTTGTGTATGGGTGCCAGGACGGTTCCGGCGAAGCATACTGATACTCCCGTGTTGAATTTGATTGACACTTTGCTTGGTGCAGGCGCGAGTTCCAGGCTTTTCATCGAGCTGCGGGAAAAGCGTGCTTTGGCGTATAGCATTGATTCAACTAACGATTACGGTTCGGATTACGGGTTTTTCCACGTTGATTGCGCGGTAAGCACCAAACATGTAGAAGAAACCCAAAGGGTTGTTTTCAAAGAGTTGGAGAAACTCTGGTCCGAAAAGGTCCCAGAGGAAGAATTGGGAAAGGCTAAGGATATGATACTTGGTAGCGTTTTGCGAACGGTTGATAGCCCCGTAGATTTCCCCGAAACCTTGGCAGTAATGGAGATGCAGTTTGGCAATGGACATGCTCTTGCGGATTATTTGGATGCCATAAAGGCGGTTTCAGCAGATGATGTGGCAAGAGTGTCAAGCAAATACCTTGCCAAGGATAGCTTTTCGGTGGCTTCTCTTCACCCTGAAATCGATTAAGTTGGTTTGGGTTTTCGGGAGTTGTTTTGTCTTTGGGCTTTGAGTTTGCGCAGGATCTCGGAAGCTTCCATCGCGCTTTCCGCCGATGCTAAGCGTTTGGCTTTCTTCAAATCTACCTTGGCGTTGCAGTAGGGGCAGCATCGGGTCTTCTGGGTTTTAGCTGCGAGGAGTAATCCGCCGCATTGAGTGCATTCAAGGACAACTGTTGGAGCCATTTTGGGTCTCTTCTAGCGAAAGCCTTTTCCACACACGCCCAGATAACACTATTGGCAGAGTGTTTGGGATGAGCTATTCAGAAAAGCCTAAGACTAATTCGGGTTTGTTAGAAAACGCAGTTAAGTACTTCAAGAAAGAAGGCTACAAAATCAAAAGTGAAACCGTCAGCTTAGAAGGCACAAGCGGCGTGACCCGGCACTTTGATCTTATCGTTCAGAAGGGGCGTGATGAACAGGTGGTTTTGGTCCGCGACTGGAACCGCACGATCGGCGTGAACGTGATTATCAACTTGGATACGGCGTCTGCAGATGTCCAATTGCCCAATCCGATAATGATTGGGGATAAGTTTAGTGATCACGCGAAATCGTATTCGAATAGGCGCAAGATCACGCTTTTGACAAAGCAGAAGTTGACGACGAGCTACCGTTAGGTTAGGTTTTGAGGTACTCGTCTAGTTTGCCTTCGCGTTCGAGTAAACCCATCCAATCTACGGTGCCTACGTAGCATGGTCTCTTGCCATCCAGAACAGCGATAACCTCACTTAATGTGTCTTCAACTGTTTTCCCTGTGATGTCAAGTTCGCATATTTTCTGTTTATCCTGTTTTTGCAGGGCTTCAACGAGGCAAACATCAAGGATTTCTGCTGATAGGTTCTCGTCTTGTTTGGCTTGGTTGTAGCCGCGTTTTTGCATGAACTCCCGCAGTTCAATTGGGTTGCGTCTGAGGACAAAAACGTTGGTGACTTGGACTTTTGGGGTGACTGCTGCGGCGTAGTGGGCGTCGATTACGATGTCGGTTTGGGTTTTTTCGATTGTTGCTTTGAGTTTGCGGCGCATTTTGGCTTCGTCGATTACTGTGGTTCCTCTTTGCTTGTCTTCTGATTTCGCTAGGTGCTCTTTTTGTGTGAGTTCGGTTAAGTTGATGTATTGTGCGCTAAGTTTTTCGGCGAGTTTTGTTGCGAGGGTTGTTTTGCCGACTGCTGGTGTGCCTGTTATGAGGATGACGCGTTTGTTCATGGTTGCAAATTGAGCGTGTGGGTATAATTATTGGTTTTGTTTGCTTGTTTTTTGTTTGGCAGTAGTAGTGGGTGTTTTGCATTTTACTACTTCTCTGGATCTTTGCGTTTTGGGATCTGATTTGCCTTTGGGTTAGTTTTTGGGGTTTTGTTAGAAGTGAGTGCGGGAGCAGTCACTACTTCTCGCTTGAGTTTTTGGTTACGTGCGCGTGCGCAACGGCGAGAGGGGGGTAGGCTTTGTATATACGTTTTGATATACAATTGTATATACACGATTTTTGGTTAGGCTCGTGGCAAGAGGTTTTTTGTGCGGGTATGTTTATTGCCCTCGCCTGCGCTTGTGGTTTTGGGCTGGCGAGTTGGTGTGTGGCTTTCGGACCCCAAAATTGGGGTCTGAGGAAACTCCGCCCACGCGTAGAATTGCACCTCCTTTAGGGGGGAAGCCGAGAGGCTTGGCTACGGAGCAGAAACGACACGTCCACCCGGACCTGGCAATGAGGCATGCGTAATGCCGAGTGTGCCGGAGTGGAACGGTGAAACGGCCGTCCTGCAAGTGGAAAGGGCAAACAGTCGCCGATGAAGTCTCTACCTGAAGGCGCGGGTAGCCCGATTAGCCGAATGCCACAGAAAACAAAAGGCGGGTTACTGCCAAGACGCCACGCCCACCTCAACTGTTTTACTGCAAGCAACATACCCACTTTAGACCCCTCAGAATATCCACTGGAAGCAAGAAACATGACCCAAGTCAAACTATTAGCAAAAGGCTTCAAATATGAGATCGACTTCGACGGAGTCAAGCTATTCACTAAAAGATAGCTTGACCTTGAATCTGATATTCTCAATGTCTTAAGTATTGCTTACAAGTATCGAACGCTCGGCGTCGCTTGTGCTTAGTCTTTCTTAGCCTACCGAAAGTTATTCATTTCAAGTCAGTGTAGTTACCAAATAGGAATCTAGAGTTGATGATATGCTTGAAGTAGTGCCACACGTAGACCTAAAGAAATACCTCGGAAAATGGTACGAAATTTCGCACCTTCCTGCCAAGTTTCAGGAAGGCTGCGACGAAACAACAGCAACCTACACTCTCTTGGAAAATGGAAATGTCTCGGTCCTAAACGAATGCAGGAAAAACGGCAAAATCAAAAAGGCGATGGGAAAAGCAAAAGTCGTTGACAAAGCAACAGGAGCTAAACTTAAAGTAACATTTTTCTGGCCATTCTACGGGGACTATTGGGTCATAAAACTAGGGAACAACTACGAATATGCAGTTATCGGGACACCTAACCGCAAATACCTTTGGATACTAAGCAGAACTCCCCATATAGAAAGCAAGCTCTATGCTGAGTTAACTGAATTTGCAAAGTCAAATGGCTTCGACGTCGATAGGCTCATTAGGACAAGCCAGCCACAGCAAAAATCTGCCTAACAAAGGCGCTTTCATTGAAAATGAACAAGTTGGATTGCTCGGCGTCTATTGCGCTTCCGTCTTAATGAATCAATGCTCGCTCCGTTCCGTCGTGTCACTCTCGACCTGTGTCACCTTGCTGGGAATTTGTCTTCGCCTTCTCTCGATAAAACAATCCTACGATAATCATAATTGCGCCAACAACCACTAGAACTACCGCCGCAATCATCATTGCAAGCGTAGAACACGGTGAAGTCGTCGTGGGTACCGTAGGAACAGAAAATACAGAGAGGGAGTTATCATCAACATTAGTGACGAAGACTTCGCTTTTGCCAAAGTCGCAGGCTACATCGATGGGATGATGTCCCACCTGCACGGTTGCTATTACGGTTCTACTTCTATCAGATATGACTGAAGTTGTATTGCCGAAAAGGTTGGTTACAAAGATTTCTCCCGACCCAGAATCGTAAACCATGCCGTTGGGTTTAGCCCCAACAGGAATAGTTGCAACCACGGCATTGATTTTATCCGATATCACGTAGACATTGTTATCCTCTTCACTGGCTGAAAAAATCTCGCCTAAGCCAGAATCATAAATAACGCCTGTCGGATAGACACCTACATGAATGGTCGCCACTACCCTATTGCTAACATCTGATATGACGGAAATAGAGGCACTATCATAATTGGTTACGAATATTTCTCCCTTGCCAGAGTCATAAGCAGCATCAATAGGATGGCGTTCAACAGGGATGGTTGCAATCACAGTGTTATTGATATCCGATATAACAGAGACGCTCCCATTGCCATTAGAAAAAATGGAATTGGAATTAATTACAAAGATTTCATCTTTGCCAGAATCATAAGTCAAAGCAACAGGAGCGCTTCCCACGGGCACCGTAGCGACCACGCTATTGTTGCTATCCGATACGACCTCAACACTATTGCCATACATTTGGGCTGCGAAGATTTCGCCTCTACCAGAATCATAGACCAAACCGCTGGAATAAACCTCTAGGGTCAACTCAAAAGCCAATCCCCAGTACAATTACTAACATGGATGTTCAGGGTTCGGTTCCCAAACGGACTTGAACATTAAAAGTCGGCTTGTTAGGTCAGGATAAACTTAGTTTTGGTTCGAGTCCCAACGGGCCCGCCATTGGATTCGCTTAATGTATTGAACGAATCCCGTTTGAAAAGTTGGGCTTACCGTTTTAGCTCTTGGTTTGAGGCAAACGTATGATGAATGTTGTTCCTTTTCCCTCTTGACTCTCAAAAGAGACAGTGCCGCCTAACGCTTCAGTCATACGCTTAATCACAGGTAATCCGAATCCTTGCCCCTTTGCTTTAGTAGTAAACATCGGCGTAAACAGTTTATGTTTTAAAGCTTCAGGAACGCCACTTCCTGTATCCGTGACATCTATTACGACGTCCCTTGCTTCTTTGTAAGCCTTTATGACTATTTTGCCGCCATTAGGCATCGCTTGAACAGCATTACTAACTAAATTGGCCATAATGCGGTTTATGAAAGTGGAGTCAGCCATAACCTTTTCAGCTGCAGCCTCAACTTTAACGGTTACTTTAACATTTTCGGGCAACCTGTTCTTTGCCAATAATTCTTCAATTATGAGTTTCAGGTTGGCTTCTTCCGCACGCGGGTTAAGAGGTCGGGCAAAATCTTGCAGATCAGCAACAATCTTGTTAATGTAATCAACATTCTTCTC
>JADGNF010000048.1 GCA_017883615.1 Candidatus Bathyarchaeota archaeon | reverse complement strand
CTTCCGTGGTTTCGGGGCTAGTTGATGTTCCCGTGATTGCGGTTCCTACCTCAAACAGTTACGGTTTTGGCGAAAAAGGTTTGAGCGCGCTTATGGCTATGCTCCAGTCTTGCTCGCTGGGTTTGGCAGTCGTTAACATTGACAGCGGCGTAGCTGCAGGTGCAGTTGCAACGCTAATTGCTAACCGCGCCGCAAAATTCAGAAAATAAACGTCGACTTGTGGTTTTTAACTGTTTAGATTTGCAACAATATCAATAAGAGCGGTAAAAAAACCGTTTCAACATATTTGCCTTTGAGCAATTCAAAATTAAAGTGTGTTCACTTTATTGCATTTTTGGCAAATACCATACACGTCTATGCGTTGTCCATTTGGTTTGAATTTAGTGTTGGCTGAAACTCTTTCTGATATTTCTTTTGCCGTTGGGTCATCTAAGTCTTCTATTTTTCCGCATTGTTGGCAAATCAGGTTTACATGAGGTTTAATGTAGGGATCGAATCTTGCTTGCCCTTGGGGGAAATTGAGTTCGTGGATCAAGTCTAAGTCTCTGAGCATCTGCAGTGTTTTGTATACTGTTGCCAGGCTTACGGTCGGATGCACTTTTTTGACTTCATTATAGATGCTTTGGGCAGTAGGGTGTTCTCGACTATGAAGGGCAATGCGGCAAATAGCGATCCTTTGAGGAGTTGCTTTGTATCCTTTGTTGCGCAAAGCCTCAATTGCTACAGCATCTGATTTCCCAGGTATAGTCATATGAATTATTAGATAATAATAATTCTTAAATAAACCTTTAGATAAAGAATCAATAAGCAATAAAAGGAGATTTTTTGATTATGAAAGAAAAGCAATTAACTACAAACCAGGGAGCCCCTGTCTCCGACAACCAGAATTCCCTCACCACTGGCGAAAGAGGCCCAATGCTTCTACAAGATGTTCATTTTATCGAAAAGATGGCTCATTTTGACCGAGAAAGAATCCCAGAAAGAGTAGTACATGCAAAAGGAGCAGGAGCTCATGGGTACTTCCAAGTTTACAAAAACATGCAAGCTCTAACTAAGGCAAAATTCCTTCAAGACCCAGAAAAGAAAACACCCATTTTTGTGAGGTTCTCAACTGTTACAGGAGGAAGAGGCTCAGCTGATACAGTACGAGACCCCCGAGGCTTTGCCGTAAAATTCTACACCGAAGAAGGCAACTACGACCTAGTCGGAAACAATCTGCCTGTATTTTTCATCCGCGACGCTATCAAGTTCCCCGATATGGTCCACGCGTTTAAAGGATCTCCAGACAGCAACATACCCTCCGCGTCTTCTTCACACGACAGCTTCTGGGATTTCATATCGCTAACACCTGAATCAACGCATATGATAATGTGGCTCTTTTCTGACAGAGGCACCCCAAGAAGCTTCAGGATGATGGAAGGCTTTGGGGTAAACACGTACAAATGGGTGAATGCCGAAGGAAAAGCAGTCTACGTGAAGTATCACTGGAAACCCAAACTGGGAGTACAAAGTCTAGACCGCCATGAAGCTACCAAGCTCGCCGGAGAAGACCCGGACTATCTTACTCGCGATCTCAGGAAAGCAATAGCTAATGGTCAACCTGCCGAATTTGAACTCGTCGTACAACTCATGGAAATAGAAGATGAGTTGAAACAGGACTTCGACCCATTAGACCCCACAAAAACTTGGCCCGAAGACAAATTCCCACTGATGCCCGTAGGCAAAATGGTGCTAAACAAGAACCCTGACAATTTCTTTGCTGAAGTCGAGCAGGCTGCTTTCTGCCCCTCAAGCATCGTCCCAGGAATAGAATTTTCAGCTGACAAGTTGCTCCAAGGCAGAACATTCTCATATGCAGATACTCAAAGGCACCGACTGGGACCAAACTTCCTACAAATCCCAGTGAACACCCCCACAGTCGAAGTAAACAACAGCCAAAGAGACGGACCGATGCAAATGGGAAAATACAGCGGTCCAGTAAATTATGAACCTGCAAGCATAGCCGAAGGCGCACCTATGGAATCGGCGTCTGGAACCCAATCCACCTTCCAAACCGAAGGTTACGCTATTAGGAAGAAAATTAGCAAAACCAACGACTTTCAACAAGCAACAGCTAAGTACCTTTCACTAAGTAAAACAGACAAAGAGCACCTAATAGACAACTTCGTTGCAGACCTCACACCAATACAGAAACAGGTTCAGCAAAGAATGATAGCCAATCTCAAAAAAGTTGACCAAGAACTCGCCGAGTTAGTAGCTAAAGGACTCAAACTTAATTGATAAATGCACACACCAACATAGTAAGTAAAGGAGAAAAAAATATGAAAGGATATTCAACAGCAATCGAGAAAGAAACGAAGAAGAACTCTGATTTCAGGCGAGTACTCTACACTGGAAAGTATAGCCAGCTTGTTTTGATGAACCTCAAACCCATGGAAGAAATTGGAATGGAAACCCACCCTAACATAGACCAATTCTTTAGGTTTGAAGAAGGCAAAGGCAAAGTTGTCATAGACGGGGTTGAACATAAGATCAAAGACGGCGACGCAGTCATAGTACCAGCAGGGGCTAAACATAACGTTGTGAATACTTCTAAAAAGCTGGAGCTAAAACTTTACACGATTTATTCGCCGCCGGAGCATCAAGACAAAATTGTACGTCACACAAAAGCAGACGCAGAAGCTTCGCCGGAAGAATATGACGGTAAGCCAACCGAATAGAGATGCCACTTTTCCCCTTTTATATTTCTCCCTTTGAAAATCAAGACTAACCAAATCCGCTTTCATTTCTTGAAAGTAACAAATTTTTTTTCTTCAATTGAAGTCAGTTCTATGCAATTGGTTATCAAATCCAAAAAAATTACAGGCTCTAAAACAGCTCGTGTGAATTTTTTGCTTTCGAGCAGAACCTCTTAAGTTTGACTGTAAATAAGTATGACTGTGGTTAAGTTATCCCGCGTTAGAGTTAAACGTAAAGGCCAAGTCACCATCCCCAAAGAAATACGCAACAAATTCGGAATAGAAGAAGGCACAATTTTAGAAATTAGTATCGAAGACAACAAAATCGTACTCAAACCACTTCCGTCCTTAGAACCCGGCAACCCAGTAGGCGAAGAAGAATTCAAAAAAATCCTCAATGAACTTGAAGAGCGTCGGAGAAACTGGCGTTGACCGGCGTCGCTGACACTCGAATCTTGTTTTTCATGGAAGTTCCAGCCACCCTCGAAATGGGAAGAAAAACCAGAGACTTCTTCGAAAAAGAACTCAGAGAAAATCTCTTGGTTCCCACCGTTGTCTTGGCTGAGTTCATTGAAATCGCAGGGGCAAGAATTGGCGAAGAAGCAGCAAAAACGCGGATACGTGTCCTAAAAGAGCGCGGTATGCAAATCATGCAATTCGACGAACGACACGCCTTGAAAACGGGGAGTCTATTAGTTTCAAACCGAAAAGTGCCCCTTGCTGACGCCATAATCGCCTCATATGTAAAAACCGGCGAAGCAGACTACGTCGTAACCGACGATCCACACTTCAAAGCGTTAAACGTAAAAACAAAATGGATACCATAAAACCAAGCCTCGTCTCACGCGGTTCAACGGGACTAAGTTTAAATCTTCAAGCCTTACAAAGCAATTAGTTATGAGAATCTTACCTATCCTTGGGGGCATCGCTGCCACGATACTGTTCTTCTTCGCAGTTATCTTTGCGTTAGCTTCTTCGTACGTTGGACTTACTGCTCAGGCTGCACAATCGAGAGTTTTAACCAGCGCAATATTGTTCATTGTTGGTTTAGCAGTGATTGTAGGCGTTTACTACGTATCTCGCAAACCCAAAACGGTTATCCAACAACTTGAAATCTCTGGGCAAATGAAGGCAGCACAAATCAAATGCCCCAATTGTGGGGGTAGCATAGATGCAAACCAAATCAAAATCGTGTCTGGTGTACCGTATATTAAATGCCCGTACTGCGGCACTACTTTTGAGGTTACTGAGGAACCAAAATGGTAAAATCCAAATTTCTTGTTCTGATTGCTCTGTTAACTCTTACGTTGGCGTTTTCGGCTGCAAGCAGCGTCAACGCTCAAAACTTGGGTTACAGTGTGGACCATGAGTGGTCTCAAATCTTCATCAACCAAGATGGCACCATCGACTTAATTTACAATATAACTGTAAGCGTCTCTCAAGGAACTATGCATGGATTCTACGTTGGGCAACCCAACAGTGACTTTACTCCTGGAACAGCAGTAGATCAAAACGGAAACTCTCTTCAAGTAGTTGATGCCAGTAGTGGCGGCGACTACAGAGTCGATGTGACTCTAAACCAGCCTTTAACAGCTGGGCAATCCGTATGGTTCCAAGTAACAACCAAAGTTGCAAATATGATAAGCAACGACACCCAAAACCCCGGCAACTATGGCATGCAATTCATTCCCCAATGGATATCCGATGTACCAATCAGCGATATACGGGTCCAGATTGTTCTACCTCCAGGTGTCTCAACAAGCGATGTGAAGACAACTGAGAACTTCTACAACGGAACCTCAACTGTGAATAGCCAGTTGGCGGT
>JADGNF010000047.1 GCA_017883615.1 Candidatus Bathyarchaeota archaeon | reverse complement strand
GCTGTGCCAACCGTCGAACCAATTTATGAAACGCTTAAAGAGCTTAAACTTCAAGGTGTGCATATAGAAATTACCAATCTAGTTGTTCCGAAGATGGGTGATTCAATGGATAGGATACGTACGATGGCAAAGTGGATTAAAGATTATCTTGGGGAAGATACACCGTTTCACCTTCTGCGTTTTCATCCAGATTACAAAATGACCACGATTCAGGCAACCTTTATTCCTGACATGGAAAAGGCATGGATGACAGCGAAAAATCAAGGCTTGAAATACGTTTATCTTGGTAATGTGCCAGGGCACGCCGCTGAAAACACTCATTGCCCGAATTGCGACACCGCTGTCATCAAACGCAGCAGCTTTGAAATCAGTCAATGGAACCTAACTAGTGACATGCATTGTCCAGTGTGCGGATATCTAATCCCAATAAAGGGCAAGTTTTGGCAGAATGACCTTCGGTTCCCATTCGCCCTGCTCTAGAAAGACCATCATCAAAAAAGCGTAAGGGTTGCAGTTGGAAATTAACTCTTATTAGGTTAAAGCTTAGTCTGCATCTGTTGAGTGCTCACTTTCAATGACTCGGTACATTGCGTTGGCTGTTGCAACTGGCTATTGGAGACCAAGCGAAAACTACATCAAAAAAATAACGGACGCTCTTGAAAACAAAATTGAAAACGGTGACTTTGTGGTGGTCTCGGAAAAAGCAATCTCTACCGCTTTAGGCAACATGGTAGACGAAGCTACAGTTAAGCCTAGTCTGACGGCTAAGGTTTTGGCGGGTTTTTGGATGCGCGTTATCTGGGGTTACCCACTTGGTATTTTGTGCGGTTTTGGGCATCGCTTACTAAAAAGATTACGGAATTACCCCCTAACTTCTGGGAGTCGGCACAAGCAAATCACCTTGCAGTATGCTGGTATTTGGCAGGCGCTTATGTTTGGTTCTGAAGGCGGAATCGACGGCTCGAATTTGCCATATTCTTATGTAAGTTTACCGTTAGCTCATGCTGATAAGTTGGCGCAGAAAATTGCGAGTCAAATCTCGCAGAAACTGGGCAAAACGGTTTGCGTAATAATTGCCGACACAGATAAGACCTACCGACTTCGAAGTTTCTTTTTTACGCCTAGACCCAAACCCCTCAAAGGCATTCATTCATTGGGTGCAAGCACCAGTTACACTTTAGGCCGAGTTCTCAAACTCAAGAAAAGTTCAACGCCGTTGGCTGTTGCCGGATGTGCTCTCTCAGCAAGTGAAGCGTTAAAAATCACCAATATCGCGGACAAAGCTCGTGGTCCTGGCTCGGGCGCTACGGTTTGGGATATGGCGGCAAGGTTTCATGTAGAAATCGATGAGGTAAGCTGGGATATGCTCTCAGCAATAAAGCACAAACCCATAGTGCTTGTGAGAGAAACAAGCCAAGAAGGTTAATAGGAACAAAACAAGAGTTTTCTTTAGTAGTAACAAATAAAACTGGGTTTGAAAGCACTTAGCGGAAAGACGTGATAATTATGGAAGACACAATTCAGAAGATGGATACGTTCTTCAACCCACATTCAGTCGCAGTAGTGGGAGCAACAAAAAAAGTTGACAAGGCAGGTCACGTAATCTTCAAGAACTTTGTTACCAACAAAGAACGTGGTGTCTTCAAAGGTGAACTCTACCCCGTAAACCCGGGCGAAGACTCGATTTTAGGGTTTAAATGCTACAAAAGCCTATCCAAAGTTCCAGGCGAAATCGACCTAATCGTGGTTATTGTCCCAGCAGCCGTTGTTCCCTCTGTTATGGAAGAGGCAGCGGCTAAAAAGGTTAAAACCGCCATCATCATCAGTTCCGGCTTTAAGGAAATTGGCAACAAAGATCTCGAAGATCAGGTTGTCGTTATTGCAGCGAAGGCTGGTATCCGCGTTTTGGGACCCAACTGCCTTGGCATTTACTATTCAAAAACAGGCATTGATACTCTATTTCTGCCTGAAACTAAGGTTCTAACAACAGGTGAAGAGGTGGTTGCAACTCCAAGACCTTTACCCGGCAACATAGCCATGATAACACAAAGCGGAGCCTTCGGCGTTGCAGCTCTAGACTATTTAACTGGCCGCCAGATGGGCGTTAGCAAATTCGTAAGTTTTGGCAACAAATGCGACGTTACAGAATCCGACATCCTAAATTATCTGCTCCATGACAAAGAAACCAAAGTCATTCTAGTCTATTTGGAAGATATTAACCGCGGACGGGAATTCCTCAAGATAGCGAAGAAGGTTACATGTAAAAAACCCGTCGTAATCATCAAATCAGGCCGAAGCGCGGCAGGAGCAAGAGCCGCAGCTTCCCACACAGGCGCCATTGCGGGTTCTGACAAGATTTATGACGCGGCGTTTAAGCAGGGCGGAATCATTCGTGCTCGGGATATGGAAGAGTTTTTTGACATCGGCAAAGCCTTGGCGATGCAGCCGCCCGCCATGGGCAAAAACATCGGCGTTTTAACTGACGCAGGCGGACCCGGCGTCATGACTGTAGATGAATGTGAAGCCTTAGGGTTAACGGTAGAACGTTTCTCCCAGGCGACCTTGCAGAAATTCCAAGAACTAAAAGACCAAAATATCATCTTAAAGATTGCCGCTACAGCAAACCCTGTGGACCTCACCGGTTCAGTGACTGATGACATGTTTGTTATGGCTGCTGATCTAATTTTCCAAGATCCACAGATCTGTGGCATAATTCTTCTTGGGCTTCATCACATGCCGGGACTTAGAGAGGTATACATTGACGGCATAGCTAAAATCGCCTCAAGCTACACCAAACCAATAGTCATGTG
>JADGNF010000046.1 GCA_017883615.1 Candidatus Bathyarchaeota archaeon | reverse complement strand
CTTTCAGCTTTGTGCATGCTGCGGACTTGCATTTGGGGTACGCCCAGTACGGCTTGGAGGTTCGCAGGCAAGACTTCGACAACGCCTTCAACGAGCTTGTGGACAAAACCTTGGAGCTTAAGCCGGATTTCATGATTATCGCGGGGGACCTTTTCCAGCAGCCACGCCCCTCGAACGTGACTTTGGAGAACGTGGTTAGGAGTTTTAAAAGGCTGCGGGACGCCGAGATTCCCGTTTTGACCGTGGATGGAAGCCACGATTCGGCGCCTAACTCGATTACCAGTACGATTCTTTACCCTCTTGCAAGTGCGGGCTTAATTCATTACCTTCCAAGGCATGAAGGGGCTTGCTGGAGAAAAAGCGGTTCTTGCTACGTTTATGGTATCCCAAATTTTCGCAGCAGACACAAGACTGAGGAAGCCCTGCCCTTGTTCATGGAGCAGAACCCGCCTGAGCCAGATCCATCTGTGGCTAATATCTTCGTTATGCATGGCGCGGTAGATTTGCCAGGAGTTCCGTCCTACATGGAAGCCGAGTTGCCAGTTGAGCTCATTCCTGAGGGCTTTGGGTACTATGCCGCGGGGCACATCCATCAACGATACTTAGCAAAATTTAAGTCGGGTTTGCTGGCATACAGTGGTTGCGCCGAAACGGTCAACTACGAAGAAGGCAAGTATACCAAAGGATTCTACCATGTCCACGTAGACGGGAAAGGTGTATTTAACCCTGAAATTGTCGAGTTAGCGTGTCCGCGCAGGTTTGTGGTTCTAGATCAGGATTTTTCGGGATTAAGCGCCCACAAAATCACTGAGCAAGCCGCTCAACAAGTTAAAGATGCAGACGAAGAAGGCGTCATAATAATTCCAGTTTTGAGGGGCGTTTTACCCGCGGAAGCCAGCCGCACCGAAATTGACATAGCCCACATCAGGGGTGCAGCCGAAAAAGCCCTCCTGGTTCACCCAATTGTCCTACTTAAGGAAACTGCGGTTTCCGACGAAGTTGTTCGCTCCATCTTTGAGAGCGAATTCAAAGATTTAAAAACCAAAGCCTTCGAATATTTCCTGCAGATTTTCAGTGAACGTTACAGCCGCAAAGAAGCAGAAAAAATCGCCCACACCGCTCTAGGCCTAATCGAGCCTTTAACGCGCAAAGAAGAGGAGAAGGTTACTCGTATGCTGGAGGAACTGCTGAAATGAAAATCGAAGTCGTTAGGCTCGAAAACATCCGCAGCCACGTCAAATCCACCGTTCCCTTTACTCGCGGCTTCAATTGCCTGCTCGGCGGAGTGGGCTGCGGCAAAAGCAGCGTCCTCTACAGCATCGACTTCGCGTTGTTTGGCGACCCCATTGGCAGAAGCTACGAGTACTTGCTGCGTGAAGGCACCGATTCCGCGAAGGTCACGGTTCAGTTTACCCAAAACGGCAACACCTACTTGCTCACCCGCGGACTTAGGCGACGAGGGAAAAGCATAGGGCAAGATTTCGACGAACTCAAACTGTCCCACGACGACAAAATCATCGCCAGCCAAAAAGCCGACGCCATCGCAGAGCAGTTGAAGGCGATTACGGGGTTTGACCGAGACCTGTGGCGGGAAATCGTGTGGGTCCGCCAAGAACACCTCAAAGAGCTCCTTGACGCGGCTCCAAGGGACCGCCAAAAACGGCTCGACGAGTTGTTTGGGCTGTCCGACTATGAGGCAGCGTGGCAAAACATTGCCCAGTACTTGCGTGACTACGAAACCGAAAAACGTCTTCTCGAAAAAGACCCTGATGTCACCGGCAAAGAGAAACTCGCCGACGAATACAATCACGTAACCGAAGAATACACGATTCTTGAAATGGAGCTGCTGGACGCACAAGAGAAGCTGAGCGTTTCGCAGCGGATTTTGGAACAAGCCGATGCCAAACTCAAGCAGTTGGAGGAGAAGAAGTTGGCTGTCGAGGAGCTGCGGCGCAAAGAGACGCGGCTGCACACGAACCTTGTGAACTTGGAGGATGTGGAGAAGGCGTTGGTTTCGCGTTTGGAAGGTAAAAAGACGGTTTTGGATAATTTGCGGCAGCGGCAGGGCAGCATGGATTCGCTTATGAAGCAGTATTGGACAAAGCTGGACGAAGCTGGAGTTCCGCCCAACCAAACCACCGACTCACTCAAACAGTTCTTGGTGGCATTTGACGAGAAGATCAGCACGCTAAAGGCAGAGATGGAAGCAACTTCACGCAATATGCAAACTGACCAAAAACGCGTCGCGCAACTCGCCACGGAAACCGATAACCACTGTCCAGTTTGCCTTCAGCCGCTTAACCACGAGTACAAAGCAGGCATGATGCACCGGATTCAAATTGAGAACGTGGATCGACAAAAAACCATTGCACAATTGCAACATGAAATCGGCGACTTGCAGCGAATCAAAACCGCGGCCAACGATGCCTTTTCGAATTTGCAGACACTTACTTCGAGAGCCGAAGATCTCAAAACCCGCTTGTCCGAAGAGGAAAACAGTTTTGTGGAATTGCGAGGTGAGTTGGCGGAGAAGCAAAGGCTGCGTGAAGAAGTCCGCGAGCAACTGGAAGCGGCTCGCTTTGAAATCGGTAGGTTTGACCTTTCCGACTTGGAGTCCGCGCGGGTACAACGGGAAAAGGCGTTTAGGCAGTACTACGTCACAGACTCCGATTTGCATACAAAGGAAAACCGCAAAAAAGACCTCCTCCGAAGCCTAGACCTACTTAAGAAGCGTATTGATTTGGCCCAGCAGAAGTTGGAGCGGATGGAGAAAATCGCTAAAACCACGCAAGTCCTTGCCGCGGTTAGGGACGCTTATCGGAGCATTCAGCCTAAGTTAC
This sequence comes from Candidatus Bathyarchaeota archaeon, assembly GCA_017883615.1. Taxonomy (GTDB): domain Archaea; phylum Thermoproteota; class Bathyarchaeia; order Bathyarchaeales; family Bathycorpusculaceae; genus JADGNF01. The sequence goes on along the minus strand of JADGNF010000046.1, from coordinate 6,256 downwards.
GAAGTGAGTTCGTGAAAGTTTTGCGCAACTTTGTACAACAAATTCTTGATGGGTTGGTGGGCAGCGAAGCTCTAATGCTAAACGTAGTGGTGGATGACACCTACACACCTTACGTGAAGAGCGAAGCCGGCGTGGACAGAGAAGTTGCCAACCTTTCAGGGGGCGAACGCACCCTGATTGCTTTTGCCTACCGCTTGGGTTTAGGGCAGTTGATTATGCAATCCCGCACGGGACACGGACTTGGCATGCTTCTTCTTGACGAACCAACGGAGAACCTTGGCACCGAAGACGGAAGCATAACCCGTCTAGCCGACGCTATTAGCCGATTTAAAGCCATAGAACAAATCATAGCCGTCACTCACAGCGAAGATTTCGCCGAAAAAGCCAGCCACGTTATCGTGCTAGAGAAGGAAGCGGGAGTAAGCAAAGCGTCAATAGCAAAAGGCGAATAGTTAGCGTTCTTCAATAGAGTTTTCTAATTTGCCTATGCCTTCAATTTCTATCTTCACTGTGTCGCCGTTTTGGAGCCACTTCGGTTCTTTCATACCCATTGCCACACCAGAAGGTGTTCCGGTACTGATTATATCGCAGGGTTCGAGCGTCATAACGCGGCTGAGGTGATAGATTATCTGGGGTATGTCAAATATCATGTCGCGGGTGTTGCCGTTTTGGCGAAGTTCGCCGTTGACCCATGTTCGGATGCTCAGATTATCCGTGTCAAGCAGCTGATCCTGTGCGACTATATAGGGTCCCATAGGCGCAAACGTATCAAAACCTTTGCCCCTCGTCCACTGCTTGTCCTTGAACTGGAAGTCTCGCGCAGAAACATCATTCATGAGTGTGTAGCCGAAAACGTAATTTATCGCTTCCGCAACCTGGACATCTTTGGCTTTTTTCCCGATAACTACTGCAAGTTCGCCTTCATAGTCTAATTCCTTCACAAATGGACGCTTCACGATTTTTTCGCCAGGTCCCACTATAGTTGTGTGAGGCTTCATGAAAACCACGGGTTCCTTAGGCGGCTCAACCTTTCGTTCCGCTGCATGGTCAATGTAGTTCCAGCCCAAGCAAAGAATTTTGGGGGGGAATGCGATGGGCGCCAAAATTTGTACTTCCTCCAAGGATGCTGAGGCAGTTTTTACGTTGTTAGGTTTCGCGTTTATAAATAATTCTTCGGCGATTTTCTTGTAATCTTCGTTCGCGATAAAGGCTTGAATGCTATTTGGAAGCGAAACGTTTTCAGAATTTGCTAAGGCAGGAAGAGACGTTATCCGCTGTGACTCAACGACTCCGTAGTTTTCTTCACCTTTGAAACTGAAACGGACAATTCTCAATAATACTCCCCATTATGAAAAAGTAAAGCAACTTAAAGAGAATTTCCAATGAAAACAGAAAGAGAAAGATATAACCTCAATTTCATAAACTAAAAGGGAGATCTAATAAACTATACTGCCTACAACGGATTTTCAATAAGGGTCAACGTCAGCGTGGATCTAACGTTGTCCATGCGGCGGATACTTTTTGAAACGATTTCCTTAACTTCGTTAAACGATTCCCCTTGAACCATAGCAACAGCATCGTACATTCCGCGAGAATAGTGTGCTTCGCTAACTCCTTTTACCCTTTCGAGGTTCTTAACAACTTCAGCCGCGTCAGTTGATGTGTTAATGAACACTAGTGCTCTGGGCATAAATCAAACTTCATCTCCTTTCCTAACTTGATGATTCTACGGAATTCCTTTTTTTACACAGTAAAAGTTACCGTTAATTTTCGTGAATGCTGGGCACTTGCCGTTGTCGCAATGTGTCAACCATTGGCAAGGAGACCTAACGTCGAAAACACGTCGTTTATAGCTGTACGTACTTGATATGGAACGATAACTAGGGTTCTCAGATTTTTGCATCTTGTTCAAAACAGCTCCCATTGTAAACACCTCAAAATTCTCTTGATTCAACATTTAACCCGACGTTATTATTAAAACTGTGTTACAGTCATGTCACTACAACAAGCTATAACTATGTCATAAACAAAACTGGGAAAAAACGGTAAAATGAATGGTGAAAGGATAAAAAACATTATCTACCAGCATCGGACATCTTCAGTCAGGTGGGAACGTGGAGTTTGAGGGCAGAGACATAACTTCAATCGAAGACTTCACTCGGGAAGAAATCGATCACATTCTTAAAACCGCAAAAATCATGGAGCCCATAGCGGCTAAAGGATCAGACTTGCTCCATGGCAAAATCTTGGCCAACATATTCTTCGAACCCTCGACACGCACTCGATTAAGTTTTGAAGCAGCAATGCTTAAACTAGGCGGGAACGCAATCGGTTTCGCAGACGCAGAAAACACCTCCGTCAAGAAGGGCGAAAACCTCGCAGACACCATACGCACCGTGGAAAACTACGCAGACATAATTGCCCTTCGGCATCCGCTGGAGGGCGCGGCAAAGCTGGCGGCGGAATTCGCGAAGATCCCAATTATCAATGCCGGAAGCGGAGCGGAAGAACATCCAACCCAAGCGTTCGTGGATTTGTACACAATTCAGAAGGAAAAAGGCAAAATAGACGGCTTAAAAATCGCGTTAATCGGCGATTTACGCTACGGAAGAACAGTGCATTCGCTGGCGTACGCGTTGTCTTTTTACAACATCGAGTTAACGTTGGTTTCGCCCGAGTCGTTGAGGATACGGCGTGAAGTTTTGCATGCTATCCAAAACAAGATTCCGGTTTCAGAGACTCAGAACTTGGAGAAAACGCTAGCTCAAACGGATGTTCTCTACGTGACCAGAATCCAAAAGGAACGTTTCCCGGACCAGGCCGAATACGCCAAAGTAAAAGGCATATACCGCATCGACCTCAAAACGCTTGCTAACACCAAAAAAGACCTCACAATCCTCCATCCGTTGCCACGCATAGATGAAATTGCACCCGAAGTAGATGCTACTCCACAAGCGTGCTACTTCCAGCAGGTTCACAATGGCGTTCTAGTTCGCATGGCGCTGCTCGCGTTGGTGTTAGGCTCAGTGAAGTAACAAGTTTAGGTTCCTTCAAAGCGATCAAACTCGGCAAGTGTTCCCATAGAGCCACATGACGGACATTTGTGTAGGTTGCCAAACCAGCTTTTCCGGCAGTTACTGCAATAAGTAATTGCACGATTATAAGTCAAGAATTCTGTTTTCTTATTCTCCATTAAGTTTAAGCTCAGCTTCATGAGGTCTTCAGGCTTGTTCTCAGAGTCATTTACATCTATGACAATTAAGTTTGAACCTGCATTCAGCCCTTTCAGATTCTCCTGTGCATCTAGCTGGTCACTTGGGACCGAAAGGAAGTTCCCTGTTTGAAGCTGCATTCTTCTAGTCGTGGAGTAGAATGGTTTTTCGCGAGCCCCTTTAAACTTCACCTTTGCCACGCCAAATTTTTCTACGTCTAACTGGGCCAATCGAGCAGACGCTTCAGGACTTCTAACAATTGAAGGCAACAGGCGTTTACCATGTTTCCTACCTAATTTGTTAACGTAGACTTGTATGTTTTGAACCAACTCCGACGTGAATTTTGAGCATTCCACACTACTGATAGGTTTTCCAATGAAGCTTTCGACGGCTTCATTGAATCCTGCAAGGTTAACGATGCCACTGCAGTTTTCCAACCTGAAATAAGTGTCTCCGTTGGTGCTCTGCATCAGGAAAGGCAAAGCTGTTCTTCCGTATTGCTTTAGGGCTCGATGCTTAATGCCCAAAGCGCGAAGAGCCAACTCGCATCTTTCTTTTAGGAGATCAAAGAATTTGTTTTTGTCTTTTTCGCATTCATGCACAATTCGAGGCAAGTTAATGCTAACGTATCCAAGACAGCCTGTCCGCAAAGTGTCAGTTTCCCAATCTTCATTTAAATCTGATTCCAGTTTGATTCCTGAACCAGAGAAAGCCGCGGCTTTTTCATTTTTTTGGAGCATGTTTGCGAAGTAAACGGCTCCTTTGTCCGCAGCTAAGCTGTGGGCTTTAAGGAAAATTACTCGTGCAGAATCGTCGGATAAAGTTTCAGGGTTGACTTTTACGATAAGTTTCGGGTTAAGGATGGGTTTGGGAGAGCTTTCCTCTGAGAACACATCCACGACAAGCGACGCCAAAAGGCTCGCTTCTTCCGAATAGTCCCCGTAGACGGCGTTTTCTTTTCCTTTTGGACCCACTGCAGGTTTGTTTGCGAGGTAACTTGGAATCTTCAACTCTAAGCCTAACGCTGCGTCCGCATGTTGATTCACGTGGAGTATGAACAAGCGCAGGTTTTCTTTTATTCGTGCAGGATCCAAACCTTTAGCGTACGGAGCTAGGAACACGTTGAAATAGTCGATAGTTTGGGTTTCGTTTATTTCCTGTTGAGAAAGCAGTAGCATGTTAAAAGTGGTTGCCAAAGCAGCTTCGAAGCTTTCCGGCGGTTTGTCTGAATGATGCAAAGCGTTGAAGTTGTCTAGACGTATGCCATTTTGGAGAAAGAATCTCAGATCATGCATGACTTCACTGGGTTTCAGGATCCATGTGCTTAAACCGTTAATGTGCAATGCACCTGATACGTGGGCGTCGGCGATGTCGCGGGGAAACACGTTAAGTAACATGTACTCCCGAAAGACGCTCTTTCCAGCCGTAGTTAGTGCACATCCCGTTTCCAGTGGGTTTTTAGTTTCAATTAATGCACTGACTTCGTGAACTGGTAAACCTAATCGCGTCAGTTTGTGGCGATAATCTTCGAAGCCTTTCTCGATTAGGGTCACGTTAACGATTTCTCTAATTAAAGGGGCCGTCAAGTATTTTATTTTGGATTTTATAAGAAGTTTCTCGGTCTCTTTTGCAGTTTTCTGTGCTTGGTCAGCGGGCATTTTTGCTTCGTGGATAAGGGAGTTGGCGATTTTGTTAGCATCGAACTCTTCAAAAGTGAAGTGCGACGTGCGGACTAGCATGCCTTTGGGTTTGACGGCCTTCTTTTCGACGCGTTCAGCGACATCTATAACCATTTTGCCCAAATCAGTCAGAAAGTATTTCTTTGCTTCCGAATCTACTTCCACAAGGTTAGCTTTTAAGAGAAATTTAAGGTGGTAGGCAAATCTTCCTGCGTCGCGGCTCGGATTCATTTTCAGATGGTTCATGAGTTCGGTATATGTTGAGCTGCCTTTGTCGAAGAGGAGATTGAGGATTTGTAGCCTCAGCGGTGACGAAACTGCTTTGAGGACTTTTACGCCGCGGGCGCGTGGGGGAAGTGTCATCGAGGGTTTCCTCTTCGTGAGTGTCTGTAGGTATTGTATAAGGGAGAGTTTAAACCTTAGCCACGAAAGGATACTCTCAGAAACTATTGTCAGCGGAGCTTATTGTAGGGCTGAGACATTTTTGAACACATTGAGCAGTCAGAAGCTTGTTTTTTTTGCGCCCTCAGCATCTCACAATTGTTATTGTTCAGAAGTCTGGCTAAACTTTGTTTTCACTTTCCAGATTCTAAACACTCTAACAGGGCAAATTTAGCGTTGATAACGCCTTTAAAAAACTGAATGCTTCCGTTATCGGCGAAATAGTAAAGCCTCTCAACTTTAGCGGCTTTTCTCAATTGATTTGTGGTAAGTCATTTAGACTTTTCCGATTTAGCTGTTTCACTTTTCATCTTATTGTTTAGTCGGTAGAGCTCAATTATCTCCCAGGTAGTGCTGGACACCTTCAAGTTTGAGCCATCAAAAAAATCCACAAACTTTATTTCATTTCTGGGTTCAGCTTTGCCCTCAGCCTTTATCATGAAGACTTTATGGTCGTTATTGAAATCTGGGTACTCGAACAAGAAACGACACCTCGTCGCCGTCAAACCCGTTTCTTCGCACAGCTCACGTATTGCAGCATTTCTCCTGCTTTCGCCTTCCTCCGCGCCCCCGCCAGGCAAATAGAATGTTCGATTATCATGGCTAACTACCAATATTCCGTTTGGAGTGTCAACGATTGCAGTGCCCCTTCGTCTTCTAACAATCAACCGGGTTTCACATAGCCACATTCGGGCTTTAACTTAATAGCTGTTTTCTTATCAAAATCCAAAAATGACTCTTCATAAGCAAAGTTACTCCAAGTTTGTTAGCTTAGCCATTTTTTTTATTCGGAAAAGTTTGCGAAGTCGGCTTCGCAATCGGGTAAGGTTGTGTTTGCAGGAACTATTAAATTTGGTGGAGTCTGTTGTGGGATTGTTAAAACTGGATTGAGGGATTGATGGAGAATGGTTAGACGTTCAATAT
>JADGNF010000045.1 GCA_017883615.1 Candidatus Bathyarchaeota archaeon | reverse complement strand
GACGTATCGAATTTTGTAGCCTAGAAGGGCTATATGAAATGTTAGGTCAGTGTCTTCAGTTAACATGTCTTCGTCAAACCCGCCCAATTCTTCCATCACGCTGCGCCTAAAGCCGCCCGCGGATCCTATGGCTAAAACTGCTGCTTTTCTTTGCAGTGAACCGGTTAGTTGAAAGGTTAAGTAGCCAAAAACAAAACTAAATATGAGCAAAGTCACTGTCGATTCAATATTGATAACCTGAATGACGTGAGCAAGCAGAGTCCTATTAATTCCAGCATGAAAAACAGGGCCAGACGTTTTGATCTTAATTCCATTTGGTTATCCTTTCTCCCTTCTCCGCGTGGTTTACTCTGGATTCTGCTTTTGGAGTCGATTTTGAATTTAAGATTTGCTATAGAACTCGATGATTCAAATAGAACTGTTAAACGTTGGCAATTTAGAAAAGGGTTTTGAGGAGAAATGCTGCTGGTGTTTAATGACTAAGTGGTTACTGGCAGGAAATCTCTTTCTGGGTTTTTTCAGGTTCTTGCAGCACGACTTTGTCCATTATCATGCATAGAACTCCAAAAACCTGTTCTGCACTCAAGTTATCTGTATCTAAGACTAAGTTGAAAGGTGAAAAATCCTCGCCCAATGAAAAGCCGTAAAGCTGTTTGTAGATGGCTTTGGTTCTTGCCTCTTTTTCTTTCAGAGCGTTTAGTGACTCTGCAATTGTCATGCGATCTCTTCGGGAAATCCTTTCTGCCTGCTTCTCGACTGATGCTGCCAACCAAATTTTGAACCCTTGCTTTACCAGCCAAGGCATTGTCCAGCTGTCCAATAAAACGTTACCTTGCGCTGCGTATTCGAGCAGTTTCTCGTCAACTGCTTTATCGAAACTGGGGTCCGTTTTTCTTTGATCCAGAAAGCGTAGTCCTTCGGGGCTTTCCCACCAGCCGTTAAGGAGAGAATCGTAGCCTTTTTCGGCAGCTAAATCCCTGAGTGCGTCTCCACCTGAATAATATTTCAAGCCGTACTTTTGGGCAAGTTTTTTTGCCAAAGTGCTTTTTCCAGTTCCTGCCATTCCTGAGATGCAAATAACTAACTTTTTTGCTTCTTCGCTTCTTGGGTTCTTAGGTTTGCTCATGCCCTATTCCCTTATCCGCACATTACTGTATGGGGGTAACTCCTATTATGCGGGAAGCGATCGTTCCGAAGAAGAACGAGCAAATCAGGTACCAGTAGAAGAATGGTGCAGGTCCAAAGCCAGGTATGTATGCGACGGAGAACGGGAACACGCCAGTTAAGAATGGCCAAATGATTAGGTAAATGAAGGTTATTGGGATTAGGATAAGCTGTGGCTTGAATAGTTTGGTTTGCATTGCTTGAATCTGGGATTCCTTTTTCTTTAGTCGTTCAACTGTCTTTTGGTCTTTGGAGCGAAGGGCGGCCATTCGCTGAGAATTGTACTCAGAAATTTCTTTCTGAATGGAGCGATATTCGTGCCAGCCAATCATTTTGGTAATTAACGCGCGGTTCAAGCCCATGTTTATGAAGGAGATGGAAACGGCAACCAGCATGATCAATAATGCGGCAACGGGGATTGCGGCAATGCCTTCAGCTGCTAAATGGAAGTTTTGGGCAGCTTCCGTTCCGTTCGCGCTATCTTTCAGAACCACGGTGTAATTTCCAGGCACAAGGGCAGGTACTGGAAGGTTTCCATTTACGTTGTTTCCTATTGCTGTACCATTGATTTGAATAGGGGCGCTTTTGCTATCTTGGATTATGTTACCTTTGCTATCGCCAAAGAAAATAACAAACGAACCGTTTGTTGTCGCTATCGTTCCTGAAACAGTAACGTTAAATGTTTTGCCGGCTGAGGCAGAGGAAGGAGCAACATTGCTTAAGCTTGTACCAGTAGTCTGGCCTTGAACTAACAAAGCGGGTAAGCACAGAACCGCTACACTTACCAAAAGCAAAACGGCAAGCATTGATATTTTCTTGTTCAAATCAATCGTCTCCTATTCAGTAAATATCCTACGATTGAACAGTTTACTCTGGGGGAACATTTTAAACCTTGTCCTTCTGAAAATCCTCTTTGCCTTCCTACTGTGAATATGCAAAGCAGAATTATTTGAAGGAAGCGAAAATGAAAATGGATTGTTGCTCTAAGCAGATGTTGCCGTCTGTTTAGAGATTTGCCTGTTTGGTTGATTATTCGCCTAGGATTCTTCGGAATGCAGGGTACATTTCGGCGGCGCGTTCGCGCATTAGCAACTCGTAGTATTGGTAGATAATGCCTACGGATAGCAAGATGCCTGTTCCTGAACCGAAAACGCCTAGGAAGTCGGCGACTCCAGCTACTAGGGCTACGATTATGCCGCCTAGCACTGTGACTATTGGGATGTACCGTTTGAGGATGGCTTCGATGGGTCTACCGGATCTGCGGTATCCTGGTATCTGCATACCGCTGTCCATGAGTTGCTGGGCGACTTTGGCTGGACCTAGTCCGCCGACTTCAAGCCAAATTAGCGAGAAGACTGCGCAGAAAGCTATCAGGATGAGCATGTAGATTAGTGCGTGGAGTGGGTCTCCGAGTACGGTTTGGATGTTGTGTGGTGCTGTGGTGAAGTATGCGAGTCCGCCTGTTGCTTGAGTGCTATTGCTAACTGACGGATCTGGGATGCCGAATGTGCCAATCCAGTTGAGCCATATGTTTGTGCCGTGTGAGTTGGCGGTGTTGTAGATGAGTTCGCCAAAGAAGTAGACGTTGGCGAAGAGTGCGGATGCGAAGATGACTGGTAGGTTGCTGACGTATAGGAGTTTGATGGGGTATTTGCTGCGGAAGCCTTTGTATCCGGCGTAGGACATGGGTAGTTCGATGCGGAAGCCGTTTAGGTAGATGATTATTAGGAATGCGCCTATGGTGGCGATGAAACCGATTAGTGAGGGGTATACGCTTGATTTTGATCCGACGATCCAGGTCATCACGGTGAAGGCAGGTTGGCCTGCTGTGGTTTTTGCGAATATTTGTTCGATTGCGCCGACGAATAGGCCTGTGGAGGGCGAGAACGTTGACCATAGTATGTTTTGTGCGACGCCTGCCATGATGAAGAGGCTGATGCCGCTGCCTAGTCCCCAGCCTTTTTGGACTAATTCGTCAAGCAACATCACCACAATTCCCGCGGCCACTAGTTGTAAGAATATGACAACTATGACCACTACGCCTAGGCTGCTTATGCTTCCGTACATGCCGCTTAGGAGGTAAGCGCCTGCTTGTATGCCGGTGAGTAGGATGGAGAAAACTTTGCTTGCGACTGTGAAGAGTCCTCGGTCTTCGGGTTTGCTCATGTCGCAGTTTATGAGGGCTGAGCCGGCGAGGAGTTGGAGGATTAATCCGGCTGTGACGATGGGTCCGATGCCTAGTTCCATCAGCGTGCCGCGGTTTGAGGCGAAGATTACGCGTAGGGCGCTGAATTGGTCTTGGACTGTGGAGGAGATGCCGTAGAGGGGCACTTCGGACATGACGAGGAAAACTATGAGGACCAGGGCGGTCCAGAAGATTTTTTCGTTAAATTTGACTTTTCGTTCGGGAACCTTGATTTCGGGTAGTATGCGTCCGATGGGTTTGAAGATGTTTAGGAATCTGCCGGCCATGCCAAACTAACCCTTACTGTTCAGGTTCTGCGGTCGCTTCTTCTTGTGTTTCGGTTATTACTTTTCCGCCTGCAGCTTCGATTTTGGTTATTGCGGTTTTGGATGCGGCTGCGACGGTAATGGTTAGGGCTTGGGTGAGTTTTCCTGTGCCCAAGAGTTTGGTGAAGCCCATTTCTGTTAGGTTTATTTCCGTTTGGTTTGGTTGGGTGATTTCTTGGAGTTTGTTTAGGTTAATGGCGTTTTCTTTGCTGTGGATGTTTTGGCGTGAGTGGAATCCGTTTTTGCCGAAGTACTTTTCAGGCATGTTGCAGACGAGGCTCCAGAGGTGTTTGTGGCGTCCGACTTTGCGGTGTCCTTTGGATCCTGAGTCTCGGTGTTGTCCTATTCTTCCGTATCCTTGTGTGCGTGATCCTCGCATTTTTCTGTGTTTTCGTAGTTTATGTGGCATCGTTTATTCCTGCTTGTTGTTTTATGGTTGTTTGTTTGGTTGGGGCCTTTTTTAGTTTGATTTCAAGTACGCCATTCTTGAAGGTTGCGTGAGCGACCGTTGGAATGACTACCTTCGGTAAATTTAAACTTTTATAATATCTGCGGTCTTTTGCCTTTGCAGTTAAGGTAAGTTTTTGGTCTTTTATAGTGATTTTGAATGTTTCCTGCTGGAAGCCAGCTGTCTCGGCTACGATGGTGACATAGTTTTGGTCTTGGAACATGTCGATGAGGGGTTTTGGGTCTTTGTATTTTGCTTTATACCGTTTTGGGAGCCGGTATTTTTGTGGGTGAATTCGTTTTGGTTTGAGGTTGTCCATCCGCGGCGTTTTGCTGGCGGATTTTGAGGGGAGTTTGAAGCTTGGGAGTTCTAGCCATTTCATATGTTTTCTGCTTCTTCGCCATTTTGCACTCATGCTGACAACCCCAGATACAAAGGCAATCGGTGGAGGTACTATAAAACGTATCGCACAAGAACAGCAGGAAAACGCATGGATGGAAACTGCTGGTCTTGCGCTGGAAAGGGTTGTTTTGTGCGGTTTTCGGCGGGTTTGAGTTTTTTGGCGGACTATAGTTTTCTGACGGTTTTGGGCGTTACTCTGCTGCGATTTTCTTCTATAGCCCCCTATCTTTCTCTCTCTCGAAATCACGAACGCTAACGCCTACGCTCACTCACTGACGCACATGCTCCCCGCCCGCGTGCGTGCCTAATGTCTGTCTGTCAGTCAGTCACTCTGTCTGTCAATCACCCAGATGACCCAAAAATAGTCTATCGGTTACGGATATTCAAGGACTCAAATTTTTTCCGAACGTGAATAGCTTACATGTAGTACTTATATTCGCTACTAATTTCTAGGTCTCTTGCTCTGGCTTCAGACAAAATATTTCCAATTCGGCGAGAAGCGGAAATGGTTATTGGCATTTGGTCGCAGAAATCCGCGTTGTTCCAGTTTAGTCGAGTAAGTGAAAGTATATCCTTGCACATCAAACGTTCTGATGAATCCAGATTAGCTACTTGAACTCTAACAGGAACTGGTATTCCTGGCTTGGGGAATGTTTTTAGTTGTGCAATGTACCCCAAAGTGAAAACGTAAAACTCGGAATCCGATACCTTAATGACATTTCCTCTTACAGTGGGATATGCGCCTTCGCGATACCGATCAATCGTTGATCTTGTAATCGAAAGCAAGTCTTCTTGAGCGATATTTTCTGATGCTGCTAAGAATCCTTGCTTTTCTTCAACTGAGTACTCGGATGTTTTGTGAAGCACAAGTCGTTGAGGCAGGGTATCTTTGTGGCTTCTTTTGTATTCCTTAATGATTTTGTCTACCAACGCAATTGATTGTTCTTCATTGAGGTGAGGCTCTGCTCGTGGATGTTCCCACTTAAACGGATCGCCCTTTAGTACAAGCGCTTCACCTGTAGCAAGAAAAACCCTTGCGACTCCCGCCCTCATATACTGTTGACCATCAGGTGTGCATTCTCTATAAAATGATACGCCAGCGTAACAAGTATCTGGTTCTAGTTCAGCAAGCTTCCACGGTATGCCTTTCGTTTTATAGTAAGCTGCAACCGACAGATTCCACGAGCGCGTCGCCAAATCCTGAAGACTCTTCCGCTCCAAATCGAGCGTTGTAGGTAAAATGAATTGAGTTGGTAATCTGTACTTCATTCCAATTACTTTTATTATGTCGTGAAAATCGAAATCACCAGCTTTCTGCTCTTTGGTCAATTCAGAACCAAAACGTTTGTGCGTTATAGTGATCTTCAAACCCTTCTGACCTGGAACCGCACACAATCTGAGGAGGTCAACAGGCAAACTGACAAAAACCAAATCGGGTTTTGGCTAGACTCCCTGTATAGCCTCCAATTTCTCTTCAATCTGCTCAAGTAGATACTGGGTTCTTTCGATTCTGTCTGGTTTGCTTTCACATTCGTCTATGTTTAGCTTATCAATCGTTTGTTCCCATTGAGGATCAAACTGAATGTCATATCGAAGTTTTCGGTCAAGCCCAAGACCGGGAAAATCGACGCTGCTTTCATCGCTTGAGGGTATCTTTCGATGAAGATAGCTAAAAAAATCAATGACCTTTCCGATTGATCTTGAAGTACCAATAATACCTGCGTTGGTCGTTATATCAACATAACTAGCGCTTCCGTATTGCCCATACGGTCCATAAAGATAAAGTCCGCCTCTAGGGTCTTTGAAACGCTTTTTGTTTGCAAAAATTAGATCGGGTTCAGTAATGTAGAAGCTATTGATGTTTACTCCTCCTCCATGAAATCGGCGAGTTGCTCAAAGGACTGACCGATAGCATCCAAATCTTCAATATCGATTACTTTGTCTTCATTAGGTCTGTATTGGCATTCGACGAAAGCTTGGTCGAGGATTTTTATTGATTGGCTGTAGCCAGTATCAATAAAAACCTGACAGGCTCATGATTCCCGCTGAGAACGCTTCGGATTCTGGAAAGAGATGTCTGCACCAGAACCGCACATCATAGAGTTGGTTCATGTTTCTGTTGAAGTTGCTTTTTCGGAATTTGCGGTCTTTAAGTTCCGCGTCGGAACTTTCCATGAGATTAATTCCATCCCAGGAGAAAAGAAAACGAGGTCTAAACTGAATATATAATTGACCAGCAAATACAGTCGCAAATATCTCATCGCCTCGATGCACCCAATAGTTTATTGTCCCATCGCTTGATTTCATTGGTCGGGTCAATTCTCTAACCGATGTCTTGACTTTGGGTTTCCATTTGGCGGTCACTATACCTGATCCCGTGAGAGCCCTGCGGTAATAGTAGGTTTTTGTCCGCTTGTCAAATTTCATTTCTCTATCTTTGCATCTTTCCCTTATCCACCGATTTACTATTATTCTAAGTACGTCTTGGTTTTTTTTCTTCCTTGCAGTATTGAGCTGTGTCTAAAAACCGAATTGATTCAGGAACAATGGTGTAAGATAAAGGATTTTCCGCCTTGAATTCACTAAAAGTGACAACCTTACTGTTTCTGAAATCATGCGGCGGAAATATATTGGATGGGTTAGCATACATTTCATCTGAAGATTTGTAAAGTCCATCAGCGATGAAGAGTTTTTGAGGAAGCTCGATGCTGAACACGTTTAAGTACAATTTTTCTAGCTCAGCAAGTGGTGAAACATCCCCAAAGTTATTGATAACAGCCTCGGCATACGCAGCCTCTGCTAAACTGGGTTTTGCTGGAGCTTTGGGTATAACCTTTGCTTCTGCAAAATCCAGGCTCTTTAGGTCGGCTTCTTCTACCGTGGTGTCCTCGAAAAAAGTCTTGATGTCTTCTGCTCTCGCGTTTTCAATGATGACTTTATCGCGCGGTTTGGCATTAAGAAGCATCGAGCGTATTAGCCTCTCTGTTGCCTCTGCGTCCTGATACTCGAAAACTGAGTTGAACAATTCCCAATCTATGAGTTTGTAGCAGCCGAGAATTAGTTTGAATCTATTTTCCGGGCTTCTCGAAAGATATAGTGCGATGTACTCTGCTAGCTGTTGAAGAAAATCAGCGTCGCCTAAGCTAACAGGTGTTGCCTTAACTTCCAGCCAATATTCGCGCCGCTCACCTTTTCTAGTTAAAAACAAAATGGTATCCGCAAATGTTGCCTCGATATCGGAGCCTGCTACAACATTTTAGTACTGTCGTCCCATTAGATATCGCAAAAACTTTTTCTTGTACTCCTCCGAGTTGACAGTCGGAGATTCTCGTTGTTTACCAATCCGCTCAACAGGCAAAGCAAGTCCCTAAACCAACGATATACTGCGTTACCAGTTTAACTCTTTCCTTGTTACAAAATCCTGAGCTGTTTTCTTAATAGGTCAGACTTTCAAGAGGATATCGGATATTGTTTTAGACATTTGCAAGCCGTGGAACCCAAATAATCTTCTTTTCTTGCAAAGATTTAGCAAATAGAACTGCTTCTTCACTAATCAATGTGTCAATTGTTTGTTTGAATTCATGCCTAATTCTCGGTATACTAACAGTGCGATTGAATAGTTCAGCTAAAGCGTCAGCTAATTCATTTGTCTCGTATTCCCATAGATGTATTTTCTTTCCCATTCGTAGGTTCATCATGAAATCGGTAACTGCAACAAAGTCCTTCTTCTTATATTTCTGGCATGGCTCAACTAGCAAATCGTCAATCAGGTAGCGGTAAGGCTCCATGAAGTCACACACCAAGCTTGGAGTGCTGTCTTTGAGCGCGTGGAGAAACCCAAGGTACGGTTCAAGTTTCGCTTTGATTAATGCCTTGTGAACATGGCATTTTAGAACATAGTACCCGAAGTTGAACACGTTGTTTATTCCATCATAGGCTTTGCGGTCCTCCCTTTTTCTTCTCAAAAAGTTGGCGCGACTAGATTTGGCTTACTTCTCGATGTTTATTAGTTTGGCTTACCTTTCAAAACTTAGGGATTTAATGGCTAAGTTTGAATTCCTGAATGAAGAAGACCGCAAGCTTCTGTTTGAAACCCAGCAGAAACTCGACGAAGCCGCAAAGCTGATGGGCGAGTTTATGGAGACGGTTGATATTCTAAGCGATCCTGCTATGATGAAGAGCTTCTACGAGGGGCAAGAAAACATCAAAGCGAGAAGAGTTAAGAAGTTACACAGAATTCTCAAAGAAGAAAATGCTGAAACTTAAACAAAAAATTCTTGAAATTATAATTAAATAAAGGTGACGCGATGGCGTTTAGACCATGCGTTGGACTAGTTTGTCTATTGCTTCGCCGCGGTAGCCTGCTTCGCCGCCTGCTCGGAAGCTCTTTTTGGTTTTGCCTTTGTAGCCTTTCTTTGGGGGGCGGAGTCGGAAGGTTTTGGTTATGCCGGCAAGTTTGTTGAATTCGATTTTGCAGCTGTAGACGGCTTCGGCTAGTTCTTCGATTGTTTTGTAGCCTGCTTTTTGGAGGTATTCGTCGGTGATTTTTTTGTTGCCCAGAAGTCTGCCGCGTTCCTTAATCATGGCGGTGACTGTTTCCAGAGATGCTTCTCCCCAGGTTACGTAGCTTTGGGCGCGTTGCAGCATGCCGAGGTATGCGGGTCGGTTGTCGATTATGACGGCGTGGTTAGTGTGCGAGAGGCCTAGCATCATGTTGGTTTCGCGAGCTTCACGTTGTGCGCTGACTTCTCCGCGGACTTTGACTGCTACGATGCATTTGCATGCTTGTGTTTCTTGTGCTGCCATTTTACTTCACCCAGTCAGTTGGAGTAATCAAGTTATACGTCTTCTTAAGCGCATCGAACGTTGCGCATGCGAAGGACGGGACGGTTCTTGTTGAGCCGTAAGTTCTGCTCCAGAGGTCTTTGACGCCTGCTAAGCCTAGAACGGTTTTGGCAACTTCGCTGGCGACCAATCCCAAGCCTCTTGGACCCGGAACCATAACAACGCGGACGCTTCCGCATTTGCCTTCAACCTGATACGGCACACTGTGACCACGACCGCAACCGCACTCCCAACTACCACACCCGCGTTTCACGGGGATGATTTTGAGGCGTGCATCTGCAGCTGCTTTCTCGATGGCGTTTCGGACTTGGCCAGCTTTGCCTTGACCCAAACCCAAGTAGCCGTCACGGTTACCCACACAAACAATAGCCTTAAAGCGGCTTTTTTCGCCTGCGTCGGTCTGCTTCTGAACTAAGTTAATGTTTATAACTTCCTCCTGCAGGTCAGGCAGCAAGGCATCTACAATTTGGGGCTCCACAATCTTTAGGCCGCTCAAGAAGACCTCGTCGATGTTGGTGATTTTGCCTTCCTGAATCATTTTGCCCAAACGGGTTCGGGGAACCCACTCTTCCAAGTTTACTTTCGGACGTTCTCCTCTGTTTCTTTGTTGAGACATTATTCTTTCCTTCCAGCGGATTTTTTAGCGGGTTTCGCGCCAGACTTTGCTTCTGGCTTTTTGCGCGTCGTTTTAGGTTTAGCTTCAACTTCCTCAGCCTCTTCCGTCTCTTCGGCTTTCTCAGCTTTAGCGGATTTGGCTTTGGCGGGTGCAGCTTTCTTAGCTGCAGGTTTAGCTTTAGATGCTTTCGCCTTCGGTTTAGCTTCTACCGCTTCCTCAGCCTCTTCTATTTCTTCGGCTTTTGGCTTAGGTTTCGCTTCAACCTTCGCGGGAACTTTAGCTTCAGCAACTTTGGGTTTAACCTCAGCTACTTCAGGTTTCTTAACCTCGGCGGGTTTTGCTTCAGCTTTCACTTCAGCCTTAGCAGCCGGCGCCTCAACCTTCTTCGCCTGCGGCTTCACGCCCTTAGCAGGCTGGGGTTTAGGTTCAGCCTTCTTAGGTTTAGCAGATCTAACTTCAGGTTGGCAAGCGGGCAAACCAAAAGCTGCGAGTATGCTGTTGCGGACCTCTACAAAGTGGTCATTGAACTTTGCAGGATTCAAACCCTTAGCACATGAAACCGAAAACTTGGGTTTGTACTCTTCAGCGGTTCCTAAGGTTTCAGCGTAATCTTGAATGTGGAAGCCTCTGGTGCGGTCTTTCACGATTTTCTCTGTGCTGTGTGGAATTTCAACGCCTGCATCTACGACGCCGCTCATCGTTGAGAACACTTTGGAGCCTTTCGTAGGTGATACTAACCCAAGATCCAAAATTGCTGCGGAAACACCGTTCTTCTTAGCTTTCAAGCCACAGAGCAAACCGGTCAAGTAAGCAGCGGGAATGTTGCCTGTTGCCCCTTTCCAACCGTACTTGTTTATCAGTTCGTGGGAGTGGGCTGATGCTAAGACTTCGTCGCCGTGTGGTTTAGCTATGATAATCTGGGCTACAGTGTTTTTGAGGCTGCTACGGGCTACCAAACGGGCTTTCCCGGAGACTATGAAACCTTTGCGTGCTTGGTAATCGGTTTTCTGTTCTCTGCGTCTGCGCAATTGAACTCTGTAACGTGAACCATGAACCATCTTAACGTTTCCTCCACATATCATGAGCTTTAGCATAACGTTCCATATCAGCTATGGATGCAAATCGTCCACTGCCTGCAATCATATACAGTTCCCTGTAGATGCTTTCAGTTATTGTCCGATTCGCCTTCCACTCGCGAAGCTTGCGTCTGAGCGAGCGAATCTTTGTCATCCAAGCCTCTTTCTTGGTAATGACAGCTCTAGGGGTTCCGCTCTTGCTACCTGGACCCTTACGGCGACCCTTTCGCTTCTTTGCCTGGATAACTTTAGCGCGACCACGGCTGACACCCTTGATTGGTGCTGCAGAGATGACTTTCTCGTGAACCAGCTTGCGTACTTCTGCGCGGGTAATGGCTGACTCAACGTCTTCAATCCGTTCTGGATTGATCCAGACGCGGTTCTTGCCAGTCTTCATGATTCTTGATGCCAAACGTCTTTGGTTAGTCAGATTGGTCATTGTTTCTTAGCTCCCTTCTTGGCTTTCTTTTCAGCTTTTTTTGGCTTTGACTTCTTCTTTTCGATTTTCTTTGCAGGCGCTTTCTTCTTGGTCTCTTTTGTTTCTTCAACTGCGGCTTCTTCTTTAGCTGGCTCTTTGACTTCCTTGAAGTTTACGACTCTCAAAGAAAGCTTCTTGGCTTCAGCCACGATCACTAACCGCTTTCTTTTTCCAACCGTGTGAGCAATGCGTGCAATTTGGGTAACTGGGTCAATATTTGCTAATTCCGCAAGGTTATGAACCAGAACGTCTTCGAAACCTGAAGGATGCAAACCACGAACGAGATTTGAACCTTTATAGCCCGAACTTGGACCCGGCGGCCATCCCTTAATCTTTCGGCGGACTTTATTGTCTAAGCCGCGTGGTCTACGCCAACTTACGGCAAATTTATCGTATTTCCAGCTTTCTGGTCTGACAAAGGCAGGTTTCTTGCGTTTGGCGCGTGCCCTAACTTTCAGTGCGTTTTGCAATGCTGCAGCGGAATCTTTTTTCTCAGTCATTTTAATCCATTCCTTCGTTTCTTTCGAACACAAATAATCCGTCTAGGAAGACACGTGGATCTTTGTTGGTTACTCGCGTCATTTGTTCGATGTTTGCGGCTGTTTGGCTTACATCTTCTAAGTCTGGACCCTGAATAATTATGTCGTCTGTTTCGAGCTTGACTTTGACCTCGCCCAGAATCTTTGCTTTGCGAGCTCTACGTTCGCCAGTAAAGTTCTCAACCATGACTGCTCTATCCTGGACTTTGACGGTGATTGGAAAGTGAGAGTACACTATTTTGAGTTTGTATGTGTACCCTTTTGTGACGCCGGTTATCATGTTCTTTATGTGTGACTCAATTGTGCCCACTAAAGATGATTCCTTCTTGCGGGGCCACTTAGCAGCTATCCGTACGTTCTTGCCGTCAGTTTCAAGCGATATCTCTGTCGCGTAAGAAAAGTCACGGGTCAAAGTTGCTTTGCTGCCTCTGACTGTAACTTTGCGCGCGTCTACGTTTATCACTACGCCTTCGGGAATCGGAATTATTCGGGAAATTTCTGGTAGTCGCATAACTTACACCTTTTCTAATACACGAAAGCTAGCAGTCTGCCGCCGGTGTTCTTTTCTTGGGCTTCCCTGTGGGCGATTACGCCTTGGGGAGTGGAAACCACCATTATGCCGACGTTTCTTGAGGGCAGGAATTTTTTCTCCCAGCTTTCGAACTCGGTTACTTTAACTGCGAAACGGGGTTTAACGGAGCCGCATTTGTTTATTCTGCCCATCAGCTGAATTTTGAATTTAACTTGTAGACCATCATCGATGAATTCGAATTCGCCGATGTAGCCGTTCAGTTGCATGATGCGCAGGACGCGACCTAATAGTTTGGATGCGGGGCTTATGATGCATTCCCGTTTGTTACGCATTTCGTTGTTGATGATTGTTGTCAATCCATTTGTTAGGGTGTCCATTTTTCTTTACCTCTTATTCGTATTTCTTAAAGCCAAGTTTAACTGCAGCTTCTCTAAAGCA
Organism: Candidatus Bathyarchaeota archaeon; assembly: GCA_017883615.1. Taxonomy (GTDB): domain Archaea; phylum Thermoproteota; class Bathyarchaeia; order Bathyarchaeales; family Bathycorpusculaceae; genus JADGNF01. The sequence continues at coordinate 46,003 of JADGNF010000045.1, read as the reverse complement.
GTGTCTACACAAATATAAATTATAACGTCTGATGATGGGTCCATATGAACCGCATCTTTGGCAAGGTCTTGAACCCTTGCCGAATTTTCTGTCTTTCTTTTGTTGTATTTTTCCCATGCACGTTTCTCCTGATCTTAAACGATTTCTACTCCTAAGGTCTGCTTCGTGAAAAAGATTGATTCCTCAGGCGTCAAGACATGTTTGTGGCCCACTTTGGCTTTCCGCTTTCTTCTGTCGCTAACTCGGTCACCTGGGCGGTTGATCGTGACGCAGATATTCATTCCGAAGATACCAACGTCAGGGTCGTATTTCACACCAGGTATTTCGATGTGTTCTTTCAGACCGAAAGCAAAGTTGCCGCGGTCATCAAACGATGACTTGTTAATTTTGTTGTCTATGACTGGCAAAATTTTCTTTAGGAAATCGATTGCAGGTTGTCTCCTAAGCGTGACAACGCATGCAATTGGTTCGCCTTTTCGTATGCCGAAGTCTCTTATGGAAGACTTCGCGTTTTTCTTAACTGGAGTTTGTCCGGCGATTTCCTCAAGAACTCTAAAGGCTTTCTCTAAAGGTTCACCTGATTTGCCCACGTTCAAGTTAACAATAACTTTTTCGATGCGGGGCCGGAGCATTGGCTGCTCTTCCCACTTCTTAAGCATGGCTTCCTCAGACAACTACGGCAGCCTCCACTGTGGCCGTTACCGGTTCACTTGTTGAAAAGACAAAGTCAAGAATAGTCTGGAAACGTTTACCCTGAGCATCTTCAACAACGACAAGAGCGTTTTTGCGTTTCTTATCTTCTGTTTTCTCGATTTCAACAATTTTACCAGTTACGCCGATGTTCTTGCCACCGGTGATAACAGCAGAATTGCCTACTTTGAGAAGAATACGTCCAGCAATCTCTTTTGATGGAATGCTCAGCTTCAAGATGTCAAACGTATTGTAGATGTCTTCCTTTGGAGCTTTGGGATCCGCAACTTTGATGAGGAGGTTTGATCCATCATGCAAACTAAGTTGCACGCCGCCTGAAACAGTCATCTTGTCGTCTATTCGGCAAAGTTTGAAGCTTGTTTCCTCTTTGCTAATTTCAGCTAATGATATTCCTTTGTGAGTAGGCATGATTCGATAGTATTGATTTGCATCTGGAAGAGATATTACATCCATTAGACCGACAGGGAAATCGTCTTTGTGCAGTACTTTTCCATCGACCAAAACCTTGCCCTGATATAGTAGAGTCTGAGATTCTTTCCTTGTTGCAGCTACGCCTAAAATATCGCGGAGAACAAGCGACATAGGTAAACAGTTCTGGAGGCTGTGAGGACCAGATGAGGGCTTTAGTATCCAAGGGTCTTCTTTCCTGTGAATCGGCCAGAACTTTGGCGCTGGTTTACGTTTTAATCTTGCTGTTTTTCCTTTTCTTCCCAAATTTAAGTTCCTCCTTCAGTTTGCGGAGATGATTCGGATTCCTCTGCAGCTTTAGCAGTTTCTTCAGAGGCTACTGCAACGGGCTTTGCTTCTTCGGTTATTTCTTTGGCTTCGGCCGCTTTCTTTGCCGCAGGTTTCTTCGCAGCTTTTTCGCCTTTCTTCTTCATTATCGGCTTCTTTCTGGCCAACACTGCTTTGCGCACTTTATCGTCAAGATTTAGGGTTCTGATCATGAGTTTGGAAGGATGGGTCGCCACGAACACTGCTGTTCCGTCGACTTTTTCGCGAGTTAAGCCTTCAAGGTAAACTCGGAAATGTTTAAGGTCTACACGGGAAACTTTTCCCTCAAAGCCCTTATGGTCACCACGGACTATTCGGACTGAGTCGCCTTTCCTAACTGGAAGAGTCTTCACGCCTCTTTGAGCGAGAAGTTCTGGCGAAAGCGGTGAGGCCATCAGTTTGTGGCGTATATGTGCCGGTGCGTTGAAGAGCATTTTGCGCTGTTTTCCAGGATTCTTTGTTCCTTGCATAACTTTCACCTATACAATAGTACTTGAGGCACTTGCAATTCTAGGCCATCTTTCAGCTGCTTCCCTTGCAACTGGACCACGAATTTCTGAGCCTTTCATTTCGCCTTCAGGAGTGATGATAACTGCTGCGTTATCCTCAAATTGCACCCATACGCCGTCAATGCGTCGGAAGGGTCTTCTTTGCCTAACAATGACTGCTTGGAAAATCTTCTTTCGCATGTCAGGGGCACCTTGTCTAACTGAAACCGTAACTTTGTCGCCTACAGTGGCGGATGGATAACGTCTCAGTCTGCCCTTGTAGCTGTTTGCTTGAACCAAACGGAGTTTTCGTGCACCAGTATTGTCGGTACATCGAAGAATAGAACCTGCTAAGAGACCTCGTGAAAGTTTCTGACCGTGGGCAAGCATACCTTTTGCAATTAGACCACGTCCTTTCGCCTTCGCCGCCATTTTACTTCTCCTCCATTCGTTCTACAACGACGAAAGAAACCGTCTTGCTGATGGGGCGGCACTCCGCGATTTTCACATGCTCGCCTTCTTTGGCGTCGATGCATGGTGGATTGTGGGATGGAATGTGACCGTGTCTTTTCTCGTACCGGACGAATTTCTTGCTGAATTGTAGGTACTCGCGTTCCACTACGACAGTTTTATCCATTTTAGAGGTGGCAACTACGCCATCTAGAACGCGTCCTCGAACGGGTAACGTTCCGTGGAATGGACAGTTTTTGTCGGTACAGGTTTTCTTTGGTTGCTTGTATGTAAAGGACATTACCATAACCTCTTCATTGTTTTTTTGAGGCGGTCTTCAGGTTTTCCTACTAGAAGTTTGCCGTCGATTTCAACGACTGTTCCGTCGGAAAATTGGAATTGGAAAACTGCTTGATCCTTAACTACGCATTTGGTCGCTCCATCTTGCTGGATGGTGAATGTGTTTCGGGTTTCGTCTAGCACTTCACCGCAAATTCCCAAGTAGCCTGCGTGGGGGCTATTGGTTACCGCGCCGTTTGTGCCGATGAATTCTTCGCGGATGATGTCTGGTGTAACTTTCATTCTGGCTTGGTCTCCTTGGGTTTCTTTGCTGCAGTTGCTTTCGGCTTCTTCGGCTTAGCTGCTGATTTTGCAGGTTCTTTAGCTCCAGGTCGGATGCCGAGCTTAACCTCATTTTCAACTGTTAGTACCTGCGCAATTGTCTTGCGGATTTCTCTAACTCGTGTTGGATTCTCAACTGCGCCGCCTGCACTGATCATAGTTCTGAGACGGGATAATTCTGCTCTGAGTTCGCTAAGTTTCTTAGTTCGGTCTTCAGGAGACATACCTGTGATTTCTTTCATCCGAACAATCGGCATTACTGTTTTTCCTCCTCAGCGGGTTTCTGGGCTTCTTCAGCCTTTGGAGCTTCAGCTGGAGCTGGAGGTGCTTCAGTTTGGGCAACAGGTTCAGGTTTCTTTTCCTGTTCGACAACTATGATTTTTTCTGGGGCTGCTTCTTTTTCCTCAACTACCGCTGCTGCAGGTGCCACTTCGGGCTTCTTCTCGGCAAGACTTGGAGGAAGTTGCGAAACGACTTTAATTTTATCTGGGAATTGTGCATCTGGAGGCATGATTTTTACTCTAACGCCGAACATTCCTGCTTTAAGTTGTACGTGAGCTTCGGTCTTTCGCGTCCACTTTGTGGCTGGTTCGCCGCATCTTGGGAAGTATCCTGCGCGGAACTTTTCAAAACGGGCGCGTTCAGTGCGGAGTTTGCCGCTGATGACGATTTCGCATCCTAATGCGCCTGCTTCCATAACTTGGTTAAGTGCCCAGAATCCTGCGCGTCGGAAGTGAATGCCTTTTTGGAGGGCTGAGGTAACGCGTGACGCGACAACATAAGCATTCAGTTCTGGAACTTCAATTTCTGAAACTGAAATTTGAGGGTTTGCAACCTTGAAGTTTTGCTCTAAAACGGCTGCGAGCTCCCGGATGGTTTCTCCACCGCGTCCGATAACGAGTCCTGGACGCATGGCATACACAACAACGTGTGTGCCAAGGGGTGTTTTAGATATGTTTACTCCGCCATATCCGGCGCGTTCAAGTTTTTTCTGCAAAAATTCGTCGATTTCTGCGTTTTTAATTGCTTCTGATATGAACCTTTTAACTATGGACATTTAAGCTTCTTCTCCTTGCCCAGGTGTTTCGCCGAGAACGATTTCCACATGCGTCAATATGTCGTATTTTGGTGAAGCTCTACCGTGGGCTCTGGGTGTGTATCTTTTAACCTTCATGCCTGGGTACGCTGCTGCGTGAATGATGCGCAGTTTTTCTACGTCCAAGCCTTTATTTTCGGCGTTTGCTTGTGCGCCTTGAAGAATCTTGTAAGTTTTTTCTGCCGCGTTAATTGGATATCTTCCCGCAAAAGCTTTGTCTAAGCCGCGTCTGTGACCCGCTTTTTTCTGGTACCTTCGAAATGGAACGGCTTTCTTTTTCTCCTGAACATCTAGCAGGAAGGTTTTGGCGTTATTTAGCGTCATGCCTTTGATGGTTCGGCAGATTTCCCGCAGGTGTTTATGGGATGCTCTAACTTCTCTTCCGCTTGCTTTGACGGTCTTTTCCGGATCGAGTTCTTCCTGTATTGAGTATCCCCATTTTGGCATATTGATTTCTCCAACTGCGCAACACAACAGCGTAAACGCGAATTATAAGGCTTTCCATATCACAAATAGTTTTTAGACTAAGTGAACTAGGTAAGTTACCCGTGGGAAACGCGAATTCGTTGCTGCGAGGTGTACGGAAATTGGAGTGCGTTTGTGCTTTTATAGTTTTTCCAATTTCTTCTCGGTCCATTTGAGGAAGGTCTTGCCAACCTAACGGAAAACAAATTGATAGATTCCCGCAATTTTCGGAGGTCCACATTTGATTTGCTGACTTGCAATTTTCGTTTCAGCTTTATTTTGGGATGCCCTTTTGGATGATCCTTTTGTTTTTGAAGCTGTTTTGGGTTCTCCGCGGACTAAGCAAGCGAAAACGTGCAGATTTGGTTAATTAATAAACTGTTCTTGTCCCCTATCTTGGCGTAACCGTAATCAAATTGAACATTAGGTATTAAGATAAGCTCAATGTGTCAGGCTTTTGTGGGGAAACTTGAATACTGAAAAATGGTAAATAACATTACCATTTGGTAACAAAAATTACCAATATTGCCTTTGAAATACTTGTCTTATTCCGGACTGACTATTTATTCTAAAATAGATGTTAGAGCCATGGCTCATCGGGACAGTACCTCATACCAATAGAGGAACTCAAAGCAATAAGCTGCTTAAACCGCAAATTGATGCGGGAGTAATCACGATCTATGGAAAGTCTTTTAGGGAATTCTTACAAAATGAATAATGATTGTCTGAAGGTTTTTGTATGGCGACTAAACAGAAGCATGCTAGTCTACAGCTTACTCGACGGGTTATAGCAGTTGCTTTGTTGGCATTGATAGTTGCCTCAGCGGTCATTGGATACGTCAGTTCAGCTTTCACTAATATTCAAAACAGACAAAATAACCTAGAAGCCAAGTACAGCAAACTCAGCCTAGATTATGCCAATTTGCAATCAAATTTCAGCAGTCTCCAATCAAGCCTAACCCAACTTCAACAAAACACCACTCTTATCCAAACTCAACTAGTCGACTTAAACTCACAATTTAACAGCACGCAGACTATACAAAATTTCTTGGTTCAACAACATGAAATCTTTCAGGCTCAACTCTCCAACTTGCAAACAAACTACAGCGGCTTCTTAACTGAGTACCAATCTTTAGGCACCGCAGCCCCTTTCAGTTACCTCATATTTTCTGACGGAAAAGGAAAATACTATGCAGAAAACGGAACAACCCAAGCCTTAGACTTTTCTGGAACAAGCGGAAGCCAAGTTGGCCAAAAGTGCATCGATGCACTCTCAGCTTCCGGTGGAAAAATAGTATTTGCAGGCACAATAAAGCTGGATAGTCCCTTAATCATCGAAAAAGGCTTTACCAACGGATTGCTGGAACTTTCTGGATACGGTCCCTCAACTCAGCTTATCAGCAACCGGGCAAGCGACTGCATAGACGTTATCGGCGGCAAAGCCTTTGGGTACGATGGACCCTATCACGTCTTGATAGACAACTTGGTTCTGACGTCAGAGATTTCCCCCGAAGGCAACTACATGAACAACGGCATATATGTTAAAAACTGGTTCAACATCAACATCGAAAACGTCATGGTTTTTTACGCTAACAACGCAGGCATCTTCATCGAAGACAGCGCCAACGTTCACTTAAACAACGTGTACGTAGAAGGCTGCACCGGAACAGAATATGGCGGAACAACACCTCTAACGGGAGCAGGTTTCTGGCTTACCGGAAGCAAAGACTGCTACTTGAACCAGTGCTTCAGCGACACAAACGAAATCGGCTTCCTATTCGACTCAAACAACCTAACCAACAACCTTCCAAGAAACGTGTTTCTCACCCAATGCGAAGCAACCCTCACCGAGAAAACAGGAGTTTCAATCGCAAACACCCACGGAATCGTTCTGACCAGCGTGCTTGTTGAGGGAAGCAAGAGCGACGGCGTCATGATCGTCGATAGCTTTCAACCAAGCATAATTAACAGCATTCTCAGCGGAAACTTAGGCAACGGACTCTTCATAACCTCTGAAAGTGCAAACATGAGCCAAACCCAAACCACAATCAAAGATTGCACGCTAATAGGTAACAGCAAGAACGGCATTGGTATCTGGGCAAAAAACGGTGAAAATATTAGCCAAATCAACATTGAAGGCTCAACTATAACAAATTCTGGCACCGGAAACCGCGGAACTCCAGACCAACCTGACATTTGGGATGGCATAGACATAAGCAACGACGCAACCACAGGCGGAAAATGCGCTTATGTAACCGTAGCGAATTGCTTTCTTGGCAACGAAGCAGGATCCACACCCACCCAAAAATACGGGGTTCGCTCTTTGCAAAACAGCGATTACGTTGAAGTTGTCAACTGCAATTTCTTTAGCAACATTTCCGGAAACTTCACACTAGTTGGAGAAAATAACGCGTTGAAAGATAACTACTAGACAAAATTGATTTTTCCAAGCGATTGTTATGTTGTGCGATGTGTTTATGTTCCCGTTTCAAGGTTAAAACATGCGAAGGCAATTGAGATGAGCGACAAAAGCGGTCACATTACAATGTTACACGGTGCCGGCGGCACAGTCATGCATGACCTCGTCAAGAACTACATTGTGAGATACTTGGGAGGCATAGCTAAAGTCGAAGTTCCTCTCGAAGCCATGGACGACGCTGCCGTAGTAAACGACATAGTCTTCAAAAGCGACAGCCACGCGGTCAAACCAATTTTCTTCCCGGGCGGCGACATCGGACGCCTCTCGATTTCAGGCACCGTAAACGACATATCCATGCTGGGTGCCCAGCCAATCGCCCTCGCCTCGGGTTTCATTTTAGAAGAAGGCCTAGCCATCGCGGATCTGGAACGAATTTTATCCAGCATGAGACAAACCTGCCTCGAGGCAGAAGTAGGAATTGTCACCGGCGACACAAAAGTCGTGGAAAAGGGCATGCTGGGCGGATGCGTCATGAACGTATCAGGCATGGGCAAAAGAACCCTTGCGCTAGAACGCAACCTCGAAGTAGTAAAGAAATACAGAAAGGAATTCGCTGCAAGATGGACCTTAGACAGCAACTTGCGCGTAGGAGACAAAATCATCCTGTCCGGAACCATCGGCGACCACGGACTCGCAGTGCTTTCTGCACAAGAAGGACTCAAATTCGGCAGCGAAATCCGCAGCGACGTAAAACCCCTGAATAAGCTCATCCAACGCTTGTTGGGCGAAGTCGGCGGCATCGTAACTATGAAAGACCCAACCCGCGGCGGACTTGCGGACTGCCTCCACGAATACACCGAAAAATCAAAAACTGGCATCCTAATCCAGGAAAACAAAGTTCCCATCCGAAGCGACGTGCGCGCCGCCTGCGAAATGCTCGGATTAGACCCGCTTGAAGTGGGTAACGAAGGCAAAGTTGTCATCGGTGCAGTCGCAGAAAAAGCCGAAGAACTTTTAACCCTCCTTCAAGGTACGGTTGAAGGGAAAAACGCACAAATTATAGGAGAAGTCACTTCGGAATTCAGCGGCGTGGGAATGCAAACGGTTGTCGGCGGGAAACGCGTTATAGCCAGACCAGTGGGTGACCCGGTTCCAAGAATCTGCTAACCGCGCCTTGTTTGCTTAAATAAGCCTTTTTCTATTTCTCTAATGAAAAGCAAAGATTTTTCGGTGAACATGATGAGCCAACCGCCTACCAAAAGTCTTAGCCAGAAATCATTATCATTGCTTATTCGCTATATCAAATTCAACATCGTGGGCACAGTGGTTTTTCTCGTGGCAACGGCGATTTACATGCTTTCGTTCAACACTTTTGGTTTCTGGGCGTGGCTGTTAGCAAACGGTCTTGGAGGTATCTTGCAGTTTTCGATAATCACGTGGCTAAATCGGACCAAGCGGGGAAGAATTTTTGACAACTCCCAGCAAAACAGCAACCCGTAACTGCTTGGCTGAAAAGTTATTATATGAAGGTGCCAATGTTTTCTCTTCCGTGCAGGGGTCTCCAAGCCTGGTCAACGGAGTAGGGCTTAGGACCCTATCGCGTAGGCGTTCGTGGGTTCGAATCCCACCCCCTGCACCAATATGTTGATTATGCTAGGTTTACGTCGACTTGTTTGCATTCATATTGGGTAAAAAACAGTAACAAGGTTAAAACCCAACTGGAGGCGAATCAAAGTTAAAAAGCTTATATTTTTAGAGATAAATTAGATTTTGGTCAGGCGAGGGAGAAAGTGTGAACAGAAAATTGCTCGTATTGTTAGCGTTAACATTATTTGTTTTAAGTTTGCCTCTGTTGGTTAAGGCTCAAACTAGCACTACCTTATGGCGGGATGAAATGAGCTATCAAAGTTTTGAACAGTTACAGGCGGCAGGCTGGACATCTGAAAATCCTAATGGCGTCGGCTTTGGTTCCGCCGGCGTAATTTTGGATCAGACTAAGGGCGATACCTCCATTCACTACACCGGTCATTTTCCGCCTGGACTTTATAATTGGCAAGTGGAAGACCAAAGCCGCTGGATCAGTGGGGACCATAGCGGAAATGGTATTTCTGCATCAACTGAAAACCACAGTTACCTCTTTGTGGCGGATGGCTGGTACAGTCAATTCGCGTTCTACCACGATGGCTCAAAAGTGTACAGATCAGAAAAAGGCACCTACACTGAAAGCAAAAGCACACTCTTCACGCTTTCCATTGTGAAAATAGGCAGCCAAATTAACTGTTACTATAACGGTCAACTAAAATACACGTACATCGAGTCAGATTCAACGCCTTCTCAATTACAAGGTGTTGACGCAGTCTCTCCTTGGCAAGGCAGCTCAGAATACGATTATTTCCAATTATCGTCAGCGAACAATTTCCCATCATCTGGTTCGCCTCAGTCGGATAATATTTTGAGTAATCCCTTCGTTATTGGCGGCATAGTCGGCGGTGTAGGAATAGGTGTTGGATTAGGCGTGTACTTTGGATTTTTCGCTGGAGGGGGCGCTGCTTCATCAACTGGAGCATCAGGTGCAAGCGCAGGAGGAAGCGGATCGATCCTTCAAGACCACCCCCCAAACCCACCCAACGCAGGAACAACAACAAACCCATCGAATACACCAAGCTCTAATTCTCAGGGAATCGGGCAATTCGACGAACAGATCAGCAACATTACAGACATCAACAACTTCTGGAACGATTTCGCTCAAGATCCTACGGGAAATATCTTCTCAGTTGAACCGGCCAATCCACTTCACGTAACCTCACCTAACAACACAGTTGGTAACGGTTCATCAAGCGGAACGCCTCTAACAAGTGAAAGCACTTCACAATTCATTCAAAGCCAAAACGTTACTTCCACAATTCTGCAATTGGTAGATCAGGGAGAACAACTTGCCACCGACGCTTTTAATCAAGGTACCCTTAGTCAAGAAGGTTATCAACATTACTTGGAACAGACTACACAAATTATGGAAGCGGTCTACCAGAATATAATGAATCAAGGGCAGGCGGCTCATGATGCTTCTGTTGCGGGTGGCGGCCGTTAGTAGATAACGTCTCCAAAAATTTACTCTTTTCCTCTATAATGAAAATCAGCTCAGCGCCAATTTCTGTACACACAGAACTTAATGCAACCTCGAAAACCTTAAGAGCAGAATTAAGGTAGTCAAATAAGCTTGGCAAATTGGACGGCGAAACAGTGTGCGTTTAGACGAAATTTTATTGATCTTAATGACAGTATTAGCAATTATAATCGCTCTATTTTTAGCTCGAAAATTTGGCGCAAAACCTCACAAGACATTAACCCGCATGGTTGCCGCAAACATAGTTTTAGACATTATAGCGATAGCAATTTGGGGCGCATTTCCCGCCACTCAATGGAGCATTTATCGGTTAGGGTTCTTGATCGTTGGCGCGGAGGCAGGCTTGGCTGCAACGTTGTTTGCTCTAACGCTTTTTGGGCTAATTAGAAGAAAGAAATGGGCTCCCTTTTTGGCAATTGCACTAAACGTAAATCAACGAGTCTTCGCCGCCTACATATTCTTCCCAAGCCCCGCAATCGTGATCACACTGACTTGGAGCCTGATGATTATCTACTTCGCCTACAAAGAAATTAGAACCGCAAACACACACGGCTAATCCTGATTGCTCGCCTTTCTAACGAAGAAAAAGAAAGAAAAAATAGCAAAAACGGTTACCTAATTCTATTTATGCTCTTTGAGAATAGTCATCGGTGACGTGCTGGTATCTGCAATGCCCGGCATGGCTCGCAATACCTCGCCAACGAAGTGAAGGCTGCTTTCATTGCTGTCGGCTTTAAAGAAAATCACGAAATCCCAGTATCCGTATAAGCTCCATGAAGACTCAATCATTACTCCTTTCATTGGTTCGGTGGGCATCTTTTGGAACGCTCCCCAGAATTCGCCACCCTTTCCTGAAATCGTTTTGATTAAAACTTGATATTTCATCATGCTTTTTTCCATTAAAAACACCATTCATGTTTTGTAAAGACATGCCTTTAAGACTCTGTGATTGCACAACGACAACCACAACCCTCCAACGCCTACAACAAAAAACCTTGAAAACAGCCTTCACTTAACCAAAGAAAAAAAGCGTCTCATTTTTGATGAAACTCGCCAAAAAACTTGGTGGACTCAAAACATAATTAACCAATTAACAGTAACAAGGGTAACCGCAAACGTTAATAGTTAACCTGTAAGATGCTGGTACATGTCTGAGATGCTCAAAAACCCTCACAGAATGCTCACCCGCTTAGTCGGGTTAAACATTGCTTTTGATTTCTTGTCTATTCCCATCTGGATAGCTTTTTCGTTCACTTCAAGCACACTGTCGACCACCACAGTCAGCGCAAACGTTCCAGCTGCAACCATAGACGCAGCAGTCGCCGCAGCCGTGTTCGCCTTGGCAATTTACGGCTTAATCAACAGCCGAAAGTGGGGCGCCTACGTGGCAATATTGGCTACGATTGGACAAAGAGTAGCCGGAGCCTTCATTTACCCCCTAAACATTGGCATGGCCGTCGAAGTAGTCTGGAGCGGTCTAATCATATTCTTCGCTTTCAAACTACTGCAACAAATTAAGAGCGTCGGCATTGCACAGAACCGACCTGAAAAAACAGCTCTCGCCTAACTCGGCAAATTTTAAATATGAAAAAAAGGCAAATAAAGCAATATGGACACCAAAACAAACGGCAAAAACCGGTTACATAGCCTCTTAATGTTCTTCGTCATAATAAACATCATCGGAGAAGTCAGAAACGTCATCGCGTGGTGGGCAGTTCCCAGCATGCAAATTTCCCTTGTCGGCGGCACAATCGGCGAAGTTACCTCGCCATGAAGCATCCTATTTGACGCGGTAGGCGCTCAAACTGCACTGATAACTGGAAGCGCCCTTTTACTTGCCGTCGCCGCAACCTACGCAATTTCGCTTATAGGGCTGGTTCGGAAACAAAAGCGGTCACCCCTAGCGGTTATTGCAATCTCAGTGGTTAATCGCGTTCTCGCTTTGGTCATTTTCGCCATCAGCGCCGCCTTCACGTTCTGGGCAGTTTGGACAATCATACTCGTCGTTGTCAGCTACCTGAACTACCGTAAACTCGGCGCCGCTCCAACCACACCTGCCCCTGCGCCGATCCAAACCTAAATCCGAAAAAACCCTAAGCCATGCTGTATTTGCCGGCGATTGGGCAAACAGCTTAAAGCAAACTTGCTCAAAACCTATAAAGGAAGGGATTAAGCCACGGGACTCTACAACATGCGCGCAGGCAAAGACGCTTTCATGTTCCGCATAGCCAACGCCGCGTACAACTTCGGCTTAACTCCTAACATGACTACGGCAATGGGTTTAACCTTAGGCGTTGCAAGCGGAGTTTTGTTCGCTGTCCGCGCGTTTCCTTTTGCTTTCTCTTTGGGAGTCTTGAGCGTATTTTGCGATGTCTTAGACGGCACCCTTGCCCGCAAGTTCCACCTGGAATCAAAGCACGGTTTAGTTTTTGATTCCGCAGCGGACCGCGTAACCGAATGCGCAGTAGTTTTAGGCGCATTGGCTGCAGGCATGATTCAGCCGCTTGGAACCGTTGCCATCATTGGATCAACCTCCCTGTTTACCCTCCGCGCCATAAGCTACCGAAAAGGGCTAAACACGAACTACGTGTTTTTTGGCAGGTTCGAACGCCTCGTCTGCATCTTAGCCGGGCTACTTTCACCCATAACTTGGCTAAGCACCGTTTTCTTCGTCGCCGCGGGCTCATTTAGCCTAGTTTCAGCAACGCAAATCGCAGTCACCCTACAAAAAACAAAACAGAAAAAATAGCTTAATCAACTAACGAATTTTGAGCAACCAAAAAAGAAACTATGCTGGGGCATCACGTGCCCTTTTGAGCAAAGCAGTCACTGCATTCGCCAACACTGCCGAGGCATTCTGCCTAGATTCTGCCGAGTTGTCGGTTTCAATGTTTGCAATCTCCTTCTCCAAACTCTGCACCTTCTCGATGAGGGCTTGCTTCTTCTTTTCGTATTCGTCATGAAGCTTCTCCTGTTCAACCCTAAAATTTTCAACCGCAACTTCCACTTCGCTTTTTGCCGCGGTTAGCTTTTGGTTAGCCTCCTCTTGTTTCTTGGCTTTGGCTTTCTTGGTGAAACCAAAGAAGCTCGTTTTCATCTGGCTTATTTTGGCAACTTCCTCTTCGAGGTCATGCACGTTTTTAGTGAACCGTTCTATGTCACAGTTCCTATTCGCAGCCAGTTCCCTGGTTTGAACAGCGTACGCTGCGTCGGTTTCTACAAGAAGATGATTGCTAGCCGCCAATTCCCTTGCTGAAGCTTCCAGCGCTGCTTCCCTGATCCTGTTTTTCGCAAGGTCCCCTTCGATGTCTCCAAATGCTTGAATGGTATCTTTCACAAACGCCTCATCCGCTTTCACAGCAGGGTTAGACTCAAACTCCGAGACAACCTGCCGAAGATTCACCAGCCAGTCATCATAGTATTGGCTGAAAGGTGAAAGCGCAAACGTCTGGCTTCCAAGCCCAGTTAGACTGCTCAAGGTTTTCCCTGCGATTTGCTCTGCAGATAAAGCTGGTTCTTCTTCGGCGTACTTCACGCCCGACTTCTTCTGCGCTTTAGGTTTAGCTTTTTCATGAGAAGACTTCTGGAACCGTTCACCTGAGCCTCGGCGCGGTCCACCTTGACTTCGGTATCCCATACAAAACCATCACGTTACCCAATATTTAAACAGTAACACTTGCTCACAAAAAAGGGGCAAATGCACCCGCTAAAAATTGTCAAGATTTTTAAGAGCCAGTCAACCAACATTCAAGTGGGTAGGGATGGCAGGAGACACTTCCACATTGGGAGATGACTAATGAAAAAACTGTCCAGAGTCATCTTCGTGCCTGTTGTGGTGGTTTTGGCACTGCTGGCTTTGCCCGGCAGCTTAAACTTATTCCCGCAAGCAAACGCAGCGGGAGTAAATGTCGCGGTTTTCAGCGCCCAAGTGCCGTTACCCTGTTACGGTCCCTGCATAACCGCCAACATAACCACTAATCAAGCAAACATAGGCGACTCCGTTACAGTCACGGGAGTTATCTGTCCACCCGCAAACAACGTCACAGTCAGGGTAATTTTCACAAGACCCAACTACTCATGGATTGACCGCTACGTACTTACGAACAACGTCACGGGCGAATTCAACGCAACCCAGCAACTGGACATGGCAGGCTTTTGGAACATATTTCCCGTATACGGACACATAAACGACAGGTTATACTGCGTCGTAACGGACCCCCACCCCGACCCCCTAGCGCCAACACCGGTGCCCCCGACATTATCACTGTTTAAGCCCAACTACCTTGTCGTAGTCTTGGCTATTTTGGCATTATGCGTCGGAGTTGGTGCAGTCATTTTGGGAATGCGAAGAAAAACCCGAAAAATCAGCTCGATACGGCTTCTGGTACAAATACTCATCGTCTTCGCGTTGTTCTTTGGAGTATTCATTGACCACCAGTATACTCCTTTTCCAGCGGAGCAGCTTGCGCCCCACGAATTCCTAATTGGCGCAACCTCGCAAAGCATTCTGCCTGACGGTTTGCCGGTTCCGGCGTTTGCGTGCTGGTACCCTTGCGGAAGAACTTTCACATGCCCCCTTTGGCAGCTTCAAACCTACGTTTACCCCTTCTGGAACGCTGGGCACGGGTGGGGAGTGGACTACACTATTCCAGGCCTAGAGCGCTTAGGTCTAGTTTTGGCAGTGGTTATTGTGGCTGCCGTTTTGCTGGGGAGGTTCTGGTGCGGTTGGGTTTGCCCATTTGGTTTATACATGGATGTAATGACGAAGCTGCGCAAAGCCGTAAAAATTAAGCATCGAAGCTTCTCGCAGCGTTTCAACGAGAAGTTCCACCAGTTGAGTTACGTAATCTTAGCCCTAATAGTTATCTTGAGTGTAGTTTTCGCTTCGGAATTCATCGCAGGTACCCAACTGGTTACTGGAACCCAACAGGGAGGCTTCGTGTCAACTTATTATTCGGCGCCGTTCTGTCAAGTGTGCCCCATGAAACCGCTTTGCCTGCTAGTCGAGGTTTGTGTCGGTTCAATGAAGTCAGACTGGATCTTTGGCACAACCACGGGACAGTTCTGGCAATTAGGCCAATACGTTACTTCACTCAACCTTGCCGCGCTTGCATTGGTTACGGCCGCGGCATTTTTCTTCCGCCGCTCCTGGTGCAGAATCTGCCCGCTTGGCGCCCTAATCGCTCTTTTCAACAGGTTCCCGCCCTTCAAGTGGATTTCCGGGGTCCGCTTGGAAAAAGCTGAGGAAAAATGCACCAAATGCGGAGTTTGCAAACGCGTCTGCCCAACTCAGGTCACCGAGGTTTACGAGGCAAAGGGCGGGGACGTGGCAACCTCGCAGTGCTTAATGTGTCTGAGGTGCGTGGAAATGTGCCCCGAAAAAGACTGCCTCAAATTTAAAGTTGCAGGCAAAACAGTGTGCAAAAGCCGAAATTGGCTAGAAAAACCCTAAAAGCAAAGATGAAAAACATGAAAAACGTGCAGAACAAAATCCAGAAAATAGTAGTGCTAATCCTTCTTGTCTTAGCCCTTTTAGCCCCGCTCATGGTTTTTCAACCTACCCAAGCTCAAACAGCTCTCCAAACCGTAGTTATCGGCGCCGATGGAACCGTTGCCCCAACCTCGGCACCCATACAACGAATTGGAGACCGATATGTTTTCACGGGCGACCTCAAAGGGTTAATCACCATCGAGAAAAGCAACGTCGTACTTGACGGCACAGGCCATACGCTCCAAGGAACCTACAACGGCACAGACCAAAGCGGGTGGATGATTGGGCAAGGACCGCCGCAGCCATCCAACAATACATCAGCTTGGACCATCGGCGTAGACTTCTCCGCGGTAACCAGGCCTCATAACGTAACCGTTGAAAACTTGAACATTAAGAACTTTTACATCGGCATGTACGTTTGGGTTTCGAACAACACTGCAGAAGGGAACTCGGTAACGGGGAACATAATTGGTGTCTTGCTCTCTGGAGACTCAAACAACATCACCAAAAACTACATCGCAAACAACGATGAAGGGCTCTTTCTGGGGATAAACAGTCCAGGAACTGTGCCACTTAACATAACCCTTTATGGCAACAGCTTTGTCCACAACAAAGTCCAATTCAGCGGTTGCACCTGTGTAGAATACAACCTTTCCGAAGCAACCCACACATGGGACAACGGCAAAGTAGGCAACTTCTGGAGTAACTACAACGGAACCGACCAAAACCGAGACGGCTTTGGCGACACACCATACATCATCGACCCAAAAAACCAAGACCGCTTCCCGCTGATGCAGATTTCCGCTGTTCCGCCAGTCTTGTCCTCGCCTTCCGCGACAGCAAAACCTTTGCAGCCGTTCCTGAATTCGGTTTATGCCTTAGCGATTTTTGCAGTGGCTTTTGTGGCAATTATGGCTGCAGCAGCTTTTTTTCTTAAAAGGAGAAGGAAAAGACAAGTTTAGGGGTGGACTTGCTTTTGCTTTATTGCTGCAAGTTTGCCCCCTGCCATAATCGTCGCCTTGTCAAGGTCACTTAAATCAAGCACAACAGACACAATTGCCCCTGTCGCGGTGTTCCTCATTACGAGATTCTTTTCTAAGCCACTCGTTGCCAGTTCCAGTAGGTCGCCTTGAGCTATGTGAGTGTAGTCTTCTTTGTCTGCAAATGTCAATGGCAGAATCCCAAAGTTAACCAAGTTTGCCATGTGAATTCGTGCAAAGCTCTTCACTAAAACTGCCTTGACTCCAAGGAACTTTGGCGCCAACGCGGCGTGTTCTCTGCTGGAACCTTGGCCGTAGTTTTCGCCGCCGACGATAAAGCCGCCGCCCTTTTCCAGTGCTCGTTGAGCGAACCCGGCGTCTATGGGCCGGAACGTGTATTTGCTGATTTCGGGAATGTTGCTTCTTAGCGCCATGACTTCGCTTCCGCCTGGCAGGATATCGTCGGTGGATATGTTGTCGCCGACTTTTAGTAGGACTTCGCCCGAGAGCTTGGTTAGTAAGGGTGGGAAAGTTGGTAATGGCTTGATGTTGGGTCCCATGATGACGTTTACGTTTTGGGTTTGAGTTGTGGGGAAGATGAACATGCTGTCGGTTATGAGGAATTTTTCTGGCATGGTGATTTTGGGGTATTCTTTGAGTTTTCTGGGGTCGGTAATTGCCCCGGTTAGTGCTGCGGCTACTGCTGTTTCGGGGCTTACTAGGTAGATTTGGGCGTCTTTGGTTCCGGATCGCCCCTTGAAGTTGCGGTTAAAAGTTCTTAGGGATACGCCGCCGCTGGGTGGAGCCTGCCCGATGCCGATGCATGGTCCACAGGCGTTCTCAATTATTCGGGCGCCCGCGCGGATAAGATCGACAAGTTCTCCTGAAGCGGCAAGGTTTTCAAGGACTTGTCTTGAACCGGGCGAAATGGTTAGGCTGACGCGTTCGCTGATTTTCTTGCCCTTCAGGAGGGCGGCTACCATTTTGAGGTCGCGCAGGCTGCTGTTGGTGCAGCTGCCGATGCAGACTTGGTCTACGGGTGTTCCTTCGACTTCGCGAACGGCTTTGACGTTGTCGGGGCTGTGGGGAAGCGCGATTAGTGGCTCAATCTTGGAGAAGTCAATGTCGATGGCTTCGTTGTATTTGGCGTCAGCATCTGCTTGTAGTGGCACATGTTGGTCTGCTCTGCCTTGTCCCACGAGGAAGGCTTGGGTTACTTCATCCGATGGGAAAACTGAGGTGGTTGCGCCTGTTTCGGTTCCCATGTTGGTTATGGTTCCTCGTTCGGGGACGGTTAAGGTTTTGACGCCTGGACCTGTGTATTCTAGGATTTTGTTGACGCCGCCCTTCACTGTTAGTTTGTGCAGAATTTCAAGTATGACGTCTTTGGCTGAAACGAAGGGTGAGAGTGTGCCGGTTAGTTTGATGTTTAGGATTTGGGGCATTTCCAAGTAGAAGGGTTCGCCCGCCATGGCTGCTGCGACGTCGAGTCCTCCTGCGCCGATAGCAATCATGCCCATCCCACCTGCCGTTGGAGTGTGGCTGTCACTGCCCAGAAGCGTGTAGCCGGGTCTAGCGAAGCGTTCTAGGTAAACTTGGTGGCAAATGCCGGTGCCTGGACGAGAAAAAACTACTCCGTACTTTTGGGCTACGCTTTGCAGGTAACGGTGGTCGTCTGCGTTTCGGAAGTCGTTTTGGAGCATGTTGTGGTCCACGAAGCTTAAACTTAGCTTGGTGCGGACTTTGGGCACATTCATAGCTTGGAACTCTAAGTAGGCGAGGGTGCCCGTGGAATCCTGGGTGAGGGTGTGGTCTATGTGTAAACCGATTTGCTCGCCAAATTTTGCTTTTGCGTTTGCGACGTGTGCGCTTATGATTTTTTCAGATAAAGTGCTGCCCATTTTGGTTACCGCCATTGCCCATCTGTTGATTGTGTAGTTTACGGGAATGAAAGACCCAGATTTAAGGTTCACGCACGAAAACAGGCTTTTCCAAAAACCTCAAAGTGCTTGTTCCAGACTCAGAAGAATGAGAGCAACTTTGGGCTTAGTCTTTTGGAATGTGCTTTTTCAAGAAAGCTACGTGGTCGGCTAAGAAGGGGAGAAGTTTGTCCACTGCCAAAAATGCCACGGTAGAGTAGGCTATTCCGGCTAAAACGTCGACTACGTAGTGCTCTCCTAAGTAAACTGCGCTAAACCAAGTCCCAACAGGAATTATCAACACTGGAAGAGCTTTCCATTTCCAAATTCTAAACGAAAAGAGGAAAACCAACCACGGCAACGCCGAGTGCATACTTGGAAACGCCGCGTACAAGTTAGGTCCTAAGAAATCATATATGGTCTTGTAGACTGGAATACCGATGCTTTTGTCCACGGATATTGTCAAAATCCGAATGACGCCGGGCGTGACTGCTGGCTGGGTCAAATTGGGGTTTAGCCATGGCGGCGCGACTGGGTAAACCAGAAAGGTTACCAACGCACTGTAGGTTAAGATTCCAAGTGCAACAATGTATTTCCAGTAGTCTTTGTGGCTTTCTCTCCAGATCACGAATCCGAAGATTGTGGGCACAAAGAAGTAAATGGTGTAGAAGAAAGCCCCCGCGTAGTCCAAAATGGGCAGTCTGAGATATTGTTGGAGAAACAGGGTAGGTGTTTGACCTCCAAAGAGGTAAAGTTCAAGGTGGTAGGGTCCAGTGTGCAGGTTCATCATAGAGATCTTGCCGACTAGGCCGTTGGCAGCTTCGTAGGACATGAACACGATTAAGAATGGAATCCAATCCTTCACGAACCGCCAAGTCTTGTTGTTGTAAGCTGCGTAGATTAAGAAAACTAAAACGACGAATTCTGGTCCGGGAATAATGTCGTAAACTAGGAAGGTAATTCCTAAGACTGCAGCGTAAATAGCTGGAAACAGCACAGCGAAGAAACGGGAGGACCGATAGTCAAATTTCCCTTTATGTTCTGTTTCTTTTTTGTCCCCGTCTTTCCCCACAGATTACGCTGCTCCTGTCAGTTAGTCGTATACTGACTTTTTTAAATGGCTTTTGCCAAGTCACCCCGAAAGAGACATGTTGACCCTTCCTGAAACTTGCTTTCTTGTTGCTCGGGTGTAGAGTTTTGGTTTTTTGGGTGCTTATTCTTGCTCAACTTGATTTATAAGCAAGGTTACCTATTATGCACTAAACGTTCTGTTCAACGGAAACGAAACACAGGACGTCACCAATCAGTACACACAAAAGGATGAAAAATGTATGACAGAAAAACAACAAGACGTAATCTTCGTCGGAAACAAACCACCAATGAGCTATGTGCTGGCAATCATAACCGCGTTCTCTTCAGGCACCCTTAAAGCGGTCACACTAAAAGCACGAGGCCAAGCAATAACAACAGCTGTCGATGTCGCCGAAATCGCAAGAAGCAGATTCATGAAGGATCTGAAAGTGGCTAGCATAGTGATAGGAACAGTCGAAATGCCACCACGCGAAGGCGAGACAAAAAGCCGAATGGTTTCCACGATAGAGATTGCGTTGGCAAAACCATAAACCCTTCAGAGCAACAACTGAACGTTTTGCTCTCCAACTCTTTTATTTTGTTTAGTTCTTTTCAGTGTTTTCTCGTTAAGTTCTGTTTGTTTCTGGTTTCGTGTTTTGTTCTCTTTGTTTTAGGTAAGTTTCGACTTTTTGTACTACGTCTGTGAATGCTTTTGCGGCTGCGGATTCTGCGTGGGCTATCATGAAGGGTTTTCCCTGTTGGGCGTCTGCGCCAACGGTTGGGTCTATTGGGAGGCTGCCAAGAAATGCGACGCCGGATTCTTCTGCCATTTTTTTGCCGCCTCCGGATTGGAAGATTTCTGTTTTTGTTCCGCAGTGGGGGCAGATGAAGCCGCTCATGTTTTCGACTACGCCGATGATGGGCATGTTTAGTCTTAGTGCGAAGGTTATGGCTTTTTTGACTATGGTGCTGGATAGTTCGGTTGGCATGGTGACGACGATTACGCCGTCCATTTCTGGGAGGAATTGGGCGATGGTCAGGGGTTCGTCTCCTGTTCCTGGGGGGAGGTCGATTAGGAGGATGTCTAGGTCGCCCCAGACGATTTCTGCTAGGAATTGGCGGATGGCGCCCATTTTTAGGGGTCCACGCCAGATGGTGGGGACTGATTCGGGTAGGAAGAAGTCTATGGACATGACTTTGAGGTCTAATGGTCCGTTGACTGGGAAGGCGCCTGGGGGGCCGGTTTTTACTTCTTTTCCACTTAGGCCTAGGAGGCGAGGGACGCTGGGTCCGTGGATGTCTGCGTCTAAGATGCCTACTTTGTAGCCTTTTTGGGCGAAGGCTGCTGCCAGGTTGACTGTTACGGTGCTTTTGCCGACTCCGCCTTTGCCGCTTATTACGGCGATTTTGTGTTTGATTTTGCTCATTTTTGCGTGGAGCTGGTCTATTTGTTGGCGTTGTTCGAGGAGTTTTTGTTTTTTGGCGTCTAGTTGGTTTTCTTGGTCGGTTGTGCTCATTAAAACACCGGGTGGTATAGGTTTTTGATGGTTGGGTTGGTTAAAAAGGGTTTCGGGTTAGAGTTTGTAGCCTATTTTGCGCAGGAACTCTTTGCGCTCTTTTAGGTCGTTTTCGGTTTCTATGCTTTTGGTTTTGGAGCCGTCGATGACGCCCATTATGCCTCTGCCCTGCTCTGTTTCTGCAATGACGATTTCGAGTGGGTTTGCCGTTGCCGCGTAGATGCAGCAAACTTCGGGTACGGCCTTGATCTTGTCGAGTACGTTTATGGGGTAAGCGTTCTTTAGGATTATTAGGAAGCTGTGTCCGCACCCGAGCTCGAAGGCTTTTTGTGCTGCTAGTTGTTTGAGGTCGGGGTCATTACCTTCACTTCGCACAAGGCATGGTCCGCTGCTTTCGCAAAAGCCCAAGCCAAACCTGATCGTTGGCACTGCGTTGACCAGTGCCTCATAGAGGTCTTCTGCAGTCTTAATGAAGTGCGCCTGTCCCAGGATAATGTTGGCGTCTTTTGGAGGGTCAATTTTTACGATTTTTAGCTCCAACTCTATCACCTGCTTTGTTTAGTGATCTTGTCGGTGTCAACATATAACGTTTGAGTTTGTTTATTTGTTGGGATTTGCGGGAGATTGTTGTTTGAGTTTGGCGTTTTGTCTTTTTCGAGAAATCTTTGGCTTGTGTGTGATTTTTAGAAAGTTTTAAAGCGTTCCTTAATTTAGGTGTGCGGACTGGTGGAGGAGTTGGTTTGAGGGGTAAGCCTTGGCTTGTTGAAGAAGAACGGCAGTTACGTGCGCTTGTGCAGGAAGGGAAGAGTTTCGTTGAGATTTCAAAGATCATGGGTAAAACGCGTCTTTCCGTGAAGGGAAAAATCTTCAATTTGGGTTTGAATTCGCTGATTGTTGCAACTGGCCCTGAAGTGCAGCAGCGGGTTGCAACAACAATTGCAACAACAACTTCTCCCGACGCGTCTGCTTCTGTGGGCATGTTAGCTTCTGAGGTTGGGTCTGGTCGGGTTGTTGTTTCGGGTGTTGAGTTGAAGCTGCCTGAAAAGTTGCCAAGCATTGAGGATAAGTTGAAAGTTTTTGATGCAGCTACGGTTGCTTTGGAGCGGCCCGATCTTAGCAAGACTGATGTGGCGCGTCTACGTGCAATTATTCTCGGGGTGAAGACTTACCAGGAGCTTTTCGCCAAGTACGTGGATTACCGCGGGTTAGAGGAGGAAGTTTTGGAGTTGAGAAAAGAGCTTGCGAACGAAAGAGCCAAGCAAACAAAATAGCTCCCGAAGGTTTCGCCCAGACGAGGTCCTGAAACAAAGAAGCGGACTTCGGGAGGATTTCAAGGCTTACGTTGCGGCGAAGTACTCCAAAGTTGAAGAAGTTAAAAGTGACACCACCAAATTCTTTGTCGACGTTTGCCGCCTAAAACCCTTCGCGTATCAGCTTGAACTTGCGCAGCTGTATAAGCAAAATCAGTTTCTCGCGGTGCGCTGGCCAAGACAAACTGGCAAGAGCACCTCGATTGGCGGGTTGCTTTTGCAAGATGCCTATGAAAACCCAGACCTTAATGTTGGGTTTATTGGTCCAAGTTGGCGCCAAACCAAACTGAACCTGCGTCGGGTAGCCAGTTTTTGCCGCAACCTTCCCCCGGGCAGCTGTAGTATCCAAAAGACCCGAATCAGCTTCAAAAACGGCTCCGTCATCGAAGCCTTCCCAAACAACTCTGATACAATCCGGGGCAACACATTTCATAGGCTCTGGTGGGACGAGACCAACTTTACTGCGGGAGATGAAGAATTGTATGACGCCATCCTGTTTATCTTGGGCACCACAAATGGGAAGTTAATTGCGAGCAGCACGCCGTTTAATAGCGATTCTTTGTTTTGGAAGATGTGCAATCACAAAGATTACTCGGATTTTGTGCGGCATCATTTTAGTTGGGAGAAAGCGTTGGATCCTTTGGGACTTTTGAATCCGCAGATGATTGAGCGCATAAGGCGACAGTTTGGTGATGACCAGGCACGTTGGCGGCGAGAGATGGAAGCAGAGTGGGCTGAAGATGAGGATGTTTGGTTGCCCCAAAGCCTAATTGTTTCCTGCGTTGGCACCGCAAAAAGTTGCGGAGTGGACCTTGAAGAATACGATGAGGAGAAGAGCTATTCAGGAAGGTTTTTTGCGGGCTTAGATCTTGCTCAAACCCGAGATTACTGCGTCTTTAGCGTCGTTGAAAGCGTTAATGACAGACTTTATCTGAGGTTTCTGAAGATTTTCCCTCATCCTACAACTTACGCGCATGTTTTGGGTTTCATAAAGTTG
The DNA here is from genome assembly GCA_017883615.1 of Candidatus Bathyarchaeota archaeon. Classification (GTDB taxonomy): domain Archaea; phylum Thermoproteota; class Bathyarchaeia; order Bathyarchaeales; family Bathycorpusculaceae; genus JADGNF01. The sequence continues at coordinate 22,570 of JADGNF010000045.1, read as the reverse complement.
CTTCAGGATCACTGGGGCAGTTTCGAAAAAATCCGCATAGACTACACCCGCGAGGGCCCCAGCATAATTGCCGACATGGAAACTGCAGGCCTAGACAACGCAGAAGGCGTAAACTTTAGCGTTCCGCGCAAAAGCGAAATGGCAAGCCTGCTAAAGCAACGTATGTCAAGCCACCAATTCTACTACCCCCTAACAAACTGGGAACGCCCTTACCGAGGCGACATATGTACCGAACTCAACGTCGAACGCTATCAGCTAAGAAAAGACGCGAACATCGGCTTTTCACACGCAAGCGGCACCCACGACGACGTATTTTGGAGCATAGCCTTAGCAATTTACGGAACCGTAGAAATGCAACCGGAACCATTCCTTGCGATCGTCCCAAGATGATTTGAGCAAACTGAACAACAGCAAAAGTCCAATCAATTTTTCTTTTTTTCTTTATTTAGATAACCGGCAGTCGCGTTTGCGGACAAAAGCTAAATATCATGCCTTATTCTATCTCTGCAGAACCGAACTCGAGGGCTGGTAGTTCAGCTGGTATGAACGCTTGACTTGCACTCAAGAGGTCGGGGGTTCAAATCCCCCCCAGTCCACCACAAATTCTTTACATTCACGCCTACAATCTTTCATTATAGATAACAAAGTTGGAAGTAGAAGTAAGAACCGTTGACAACAAGGGGGAGAATCATTCTACCAAAAGACTGGCGTGACAGGTATCTTAAGGGCAAAAAGGCTATCGTCGTTTTCAAAGGGGACTTAATCGAGATAAGACCGTTTACTAAAGCGGACTTAACAGAGTCATTTTGACAAAATGGATGTAGATTTGAAAGCCGATCTTTCTGACTGGCACAAGGTTCGAAAGGAACTACGGGGAACATAGTTAGAAACGCTGACGCGTTGGTTATAGGACAACAGGTAACGTTATATCTTCTCTTCTGTCAATAACAAATACAGGGTGGATAATATTCTCTCACCAAACGAAATGCGGGATTGGCGTCAATCTGAAGACCTACACTTGCTCAAACAGTCTGAACAAACAATCGATGAAATCGTAACCAAACACCCAAAAACAAAAAAAGTCTGGAACATACTCTGCAACGACCCCCTTTTGTCATCCCAATGGGACATGGCCGACTACATCGCAGTAACCAAAATGCAGTATAACGCCCATGGTAAAGTCCACGCAAAGATTGTAACAGCAAATGCATTACACATGCTTGACTTGTTACTAGCAGCCGGAGTCCAGCCAGATATCGTCAAAGCCGCACATGAAACCGAGTCAGGGGACCTTGTTGAAAGCGGAGACATAGATGATGCGTATTTGATCATCCTCATATCTGGACTATTGCACGACATAGGCAACCAGGTTAACAGGGCTGACCATAATTTGCACAGCGAAATATTGGCAATCCCAATTCTAGAAAGGATTTTACCTCAAGTATATCCTGAAGAGCGGAAGAGGGGAATAATTCGCGGCTTCATATTGCACTGCATCTACACACATATGGAAACCACCACCAGTTACACGTTGGAAGCTAGCTTACTGAAGGTTGCCGACGGTACCGACATGACTAAAGGAAGAGGAAGAATGCCATTTGAAATGGGAAACGTGAATATCAACTGCGTCTCCGCTATGTCGATAGAGGAAGTAAAAATAAGAAAAGGAATTGACAAACCCATAAGCATAACCATAAACATGACTAATTCCGCCGGAATCTATCAAGTAGGGGAGATATTGCACAAAAAACTTGTCAGCGGCATTGCAAGCAAATACATAGAAATCACTGCCCAAACTATTCCAGAGCAGCCATCAACAGACGAGAGAATAATCTACAAGATCACTGTTGAAAAAGACAAATTTGTGCACTCAAAATAGTTTAAGCAATCAGAAAAAAGGATGGGCGGATGAATTCCCCCCCAAGCTGCGGGGTTTCAAATCTCCCAGTCTACTTCTTTTCTTAAGAACAAAATTCCGGACAAGTCGAGTTTCTGAAATCGCCAATCATTTGAGAGAGAAACAAACTCGTTTCAGTCAAACTGTTTTAATGGAAAAACATGGGACATTGCGTCTTAACATTTTGCCACTAAAGATTGTTTTAAATAGCTAATTCGCCTAGTAATATTTGGGGAGTATTCTTGCAAGTACAACAAATGTGCTTCAAAGAGTTCCCTGATCAGTGCGCCGGATGCCCAGACTATATCGAAACAAGGCAAAATCAGGCACCGCAGCTCATGTGGCTAATTGGAACCGGAATCGTGTACCCTCCGCTGTCAGCAAACAAAGTTATTAAAGAATGCAAGCGGTTTCACAAACGCAAAGTGGATTATCTGAGGTAACGCAACAAGGGCCACAACGCATAACGTGCCTTGACAAAGTTAAGTTGACTTTGGAAAACATTTGCCGGGGAAAAGTCTCGATTTCCACGTGACGCCTTGGAACGTACAATTCTTAATCAAATCAGAACTATTTAAAAACTCAGCTTTTAAACGACAATCTCAAGTTGTATTCAGTTCTGGGATTCGCCTAGCTAGTTCAATCCAGTTTTCAGAAACACTCTTCTTTATCAGGGGTTTGACGTTCGCAAACACCGGCGGCGGCATCAAAGTCATCCAACCCTTCGTAACTAAAAGTTGATCTTCAAAGTCAAGCAAGGGAAACATCCACTGAACCAGCATTGGAAATTTATCCGGAGGCACTTTTCTTGACATTTGGCCAACGATAGAAGCCTGTTCACCCACAGTTGCATGCTCTTTTAGAATCGCGTACAGGTGAGCATCTTCCTTGTCCAAATGAACTCTCAGATGCGAATTTAGAACAGCCGTCGCCCTTGCAGTTACAAGATGGTCGGGGTTTTTCCGCATTACTTCCAACTCGCTAACCATGTTATCGAGCTCACGGTGATCCATGATGTAGGCTTTGGCTACAAGCGGCGCTATGTTTTCGACCGCGGGGAAAACCGCAAACTCTTCGCCTTGAGCATGATAATCCAGAACCTCGCCCAGAACATGAAACCGATCTAACGCGGCAGTTAAATCCCCCCCGTTACGTGCAATTTTGAAGACTAAATCGTCGATCTGAAAACTATCACGACGAAACGCATTATGTAACGCATTTACAATGTCAAGCGGAACTGACAAAAGCTCACATCCACATCTCAAAAGGTCTATTGAGTTATTAACGTTGTGTGATTGTTGTTTGAAATAACAGAAAAGGGCATGGTCTAGATAGTTGGTTATCTGCGGGCATTCACCGAATTAAGATCCAGCCCGTTGCTCTATGACGTACGCAAGCAAGCGTTGTTCAGCTTTTCTCAAATGCTCTACCAAAGTAGAATTCACAACGCTAAGTTTCTCAGCCAACTGATCAGAATTTATTTTTCTAGGAATATCATAATAGCCCAGTTTATATGCAGTGATTAGAACTTCCCGCTAATTCGCCGTTAAATGGTTAAGCGGCGAAATAGGCGAAAAATCTGCGTCTGCAAGCATAACCACTCTGTAGCGAATTCCTGTCGCATCCACCTTTTCAAGAAATTCACGAACTTGCCCTTCGCTGCCAAGAAACGAAAATTTAATTTTGCCATCGCTGATGCCTACTGGAGGAAACAAGTAACCACTAGCTGCTCCAATCGAGTTTAAAACCGAAGATAAACTTGGACCGCCCCGCATAAAAACTGTGTAGACACCCTTTTTTTGCTGCTCCAGAACTTGTGATTCAATAAGCAAACCGCTGGCAAGTAACTCTTCCACTTTTGTGGTTGAGTCTTTGAATTCTACTTGTGCTATGGCGGCAAATTCGTCTTTGTCCTGCCTAAGAAAATACAGTAGTTCTAGCGATTTTATTTTTTGGACTGCCGGCACTTCTATGCCGATTTTAGTTATTTCTTTTTCAGGAACTTCAAGGATTAATCGTCGCATGTGAAAGATTTTGCGGACTTCAAGATATACTTTTTTGGAGCCGAGTATGCTCGGTACAATGTTAATCTGAGGGCTCCATTACTTATGAACGGAACCAACACGTTAAATTAAAAAAGAGTTTGACCATCAAATGCAAGATCCACAAATCTCTAAGTATATTACTAACCGAAACACGCCGTATTGGCTATTACAACCGGAGTAATGCCTAATGCCAAGATCATTTTTCGATTCACTAAACGGCTTCATCCAAAAGCGGTACCGCTGGATCATTGGAGCGTGGGTGGTTGCAGTTGTGGTCTCGCTCGTATTCATCCCAAGCTTCTTCTCGGCCGTCTCCTACGACTTAACCGGCGGGTTCGGGGCGCCTTCCAACAGCGAAGCCGAAAAAGCCGCCAACATAGTACACGCTCAGTTTCCCAGCTCATCCAACAGTACCGGAGGCAGCAGCGTGCTTGTCGTCCTTCAGGGCGCTTCCGTATATTCTGATTCCTTAAAGCAAAGTATACTTAAACTCAACGACACCTTAGCCAACGACAAAAAAATCGCTAATTACACCGGAACATCCAGTTTGTATTCGTTAGAAGCGAGTCTCCTTAGCTCATCGTTACCTGACATAATTGCGCAGACGGCGAGCCTTGAATCCAACATAATCACACTTAATTCAGGCTTGTATGTTTTGCAGCAGAACCTGTCCACATTAAGCACAAACCTGTTCCAACTACAAATCGGCATCAACCAAACAGCCCAACTCGTCTACGGGGTACCGGCAACATTTGTCGGGGTCTGGCAGGGAATCACAGCCCAAGGCGTAACAGACCCACACCTTGCTAATGTTCAAGCAAACGCCACCACGTTCAGCGTGACCTCCAATTTCGGAAGCGACGCCCAATCCATAGCATATTACTCAACCTTCTTCAATGTCTGGAATGCAACTTTCCAAACGCTTCCAAGCAGCACCTCGGTTATCGACCGCGAAGCCTTTGCTGTAAACCAATCAGTCTCAGCGTTCCTGACTAGTCCGCAGCTTGACGCGCAGACAAGCCAAATGGTGGCTGCAGTTGGGTTCGGTTTGAACGTTACCTCTTGGAACCAACCTGAGGCAGTAACCAACTTGACAATTTTAACCGTGGCAGCAGGCATCCCCCCAGAACTTTCCTCTTCTCTGGGCACTTCGCCAACCAACCTAGTTAACAAACTTTACAGTTTCGGTCCATCGCCTTCAAACGAGACATTGGGAAACTACACATTAACCCTCTTTGAAGCTAACTATGCCAACATGACCAATTCAGGCGCAGGTTTCCCAGTTTCTCAGCTAATTCAACTCGCTTACCAACTCGGCTCAACACCCACTGAGAATCAAGCATGGGACTTGGCGTGCACACTTGTTTCAAGTGCTACTCAAACCACTTTTTCTGATTCACCCCTCTTTTCCGTAAACGGCACCGCCTTACAAAACATTCTTTCGGGGCTTTCGCCCAACGCAACTGTCACCGACATAGACCACGCAATCCAAAACATGATTTCAACCCAACCTTACCAAGAATATCCGTACTTGCCCTCAAAGGCATTGACAGGGAACTTTGTCAATTCAAACAACGATACGATGCTGATTATTCTCAGCTTCTCATCCACACCAGACACCAACACAATTACTCAAATAGAGTCAGACGTGCAAGATTCGGGATTACCAAACTTCGGCACAGTTTACGTAACAGGTGGCCCAGTTTTATCAAAAGACGTTGAGAAGGCGTTTTTGCCTGCTTTTGAAGTCACTGTCGGACCAGGCATCGCAATTTCTCTTTTAATCGTTGGTTTGCTCTTTTTGTCGCCGGTGGCGGCTTTGATTCCTGTTTTGCTTGGCGGCGTCTCAGTATCAGTAGCTCTTTCGTCCATCTATGTTGCTGTAGTCGAAGTAGGTCATGGAAACATCACTTTTCTCACGCCAACATTAACCGTCCTACTGATGCTGGGTCTCGCCGTAGACTACGCGGTACTGCAATTGAGACGAACAAGAGAAGAAAGACAGCAAGGCAAATCCACCAAGGAAAGCGTGGGCATCTCAATTAAGTGGGCTGGTCAAGCAGTCCTAACAGCTGGCGTAACCGTAATCGTCGCCTACATTGTTATGGCAGCTGCAAACGTGCCCTTGTTCAGCGACGTCGGGACCGCGATAGCGCTGGGTGTTTCGATTTTACTTGCAGCATCATTAACGCTGCTCCCAGCTCTTGAGATTGCTTTAGGCGACAAGATTTTCTGGCCAGGCTTAAACAGGCAAACCAAAGCAAAATCGGGTCCAAGCAAAAACATACTGAGACGAGTTGCTCAAGGTACACTAAAACGGAAAGTCCCAATCGTAATCCTCATCAGCGCGGTAGCTTTAGGCGCCTTCTTTGTCACATATAACACGCCTCTTGGGGATGATTTTCTAAAGCTTATACCCAATTTCCCAAGCAATCAGGGACTCACGGTAATAGCAGAAAGCTTCGGCACCGGAACAATAGCACCAACCTCAATTGTTGTAACCACGCCTACCCAGATAACTTACGGAAATAACCAATTTAACCAAACCCTACTAAACCAACTTGAGCAAATAGCCTCTGCCGCCGCAACTTCCAAAGGCGTCAATATCGTTACAGGTCCAACTCGACCCTTCGGAAACGCATTCGACTACTCAACCATCGAGAACATGTCTGAGCCCCTCCGAACTCAATATGAAAGCCAAATGTTCTCAACAATCGGAAAAGACAACAAGACCGCGATCATTACTGTAGGCCTTTCCAGTTCAGCTGCGAGCCAAGCAGCTATTGACTCTTTGCGTGCAATGCAGAAAAACATCGACAAGCTGCCCCTCGTAAACGGCACAACCGTTTACTTTGGAGGACAAACCCAATCAACCTATGACAGCCAAGCGTTCATGGCAAACCTGCTTCCCGAAGTAGTCATTATTCTTTCGGTCGCGGTTTACCTGATTTTGTTTTTCCAGCTCCGCTCAGCCTTCACCCCCGTCCGACTTATCATCACGATACTTTGCAGCGTAGTCTTCTCTTTAGCCATAATCTCGCTCATATTCTACTTCGGCCTCAACTTGCCCATACTGGACTTTGCGCCGCTCTTCGTGGTTGTAACTATGCTTGGCGTCGGAATCGACTACGACATCTTCTTTGTCACACGCATCCGCGAAGAAGTCCTCAACGGCAAATCTGACAACGAAGCCATCACAACCGCAATCGAAAAAATCTGGGTAACAATCCTTTGCCTTGGACTCGTACTTGCCACCGTGTTTGCTTCACTGCTAATAACCAACATTGCAATCCTACAAGAAATCAGCCTCGCCGTCGCAGCCGCTATCCTCATAGACGTAAGCGTCGTCATCCTCTTCTTCGTACCTTCCCTGATGGGACTCGCACAAAAAGCAAACTGGTGGCCCTACAAACTCTCCCGACCACAACAATCACAGAAAACCGAAGAACAAAAACCACAAAAAGAGAAAACACCCAAAGAAAACTAAAACCGGCAAAAAGAAAAACGAAAAAAACGGCTGGTTCAAACCAGCATCTCTTTCTCTCAACTTTAAATCTTAGCCAACTCAGCTTTAGTCTGAGTCATCGCCCGTTGAACCTTCCAACCAGTTTCTGGACGAAGCCACAGCTTTGCCCGCCATCGTAATTTTCAATGTGCCTTTCTCGGGACACATCTCCACGCATCGAGCGCAAAGAATACAATTTGACTCGGTTACGTCGCCGCCTTTCTTCTCGTACATATCAGTGGCTTGGGTTGGGCAGACTCGTTTGCACATGCCGCATTTTGTGCAGGTGGCCTCGTTTTTCTGAAGTTTTGTGAGGGCAACTTGTTTGAATGGTGTGAACGCGCTAAACAACGCGGTTAAGGCTCCCAGTGGGCAGATTCTACACCAGAAACGTCGATAAGCTATTGCAAGTATTGTCACAATGATGAGGATAGGAATGTTAAGTGAACTCACATAATAACCAGCCATGTCTAACGGTCCATTTTTAATTGCAAACACGTAGCTGGCTTTCATCGTTCCTAACCCCACTTGTGCTAAGGAGCACAACGGCCGAACTGGGCAAACAAAACAGAAGGGCTCGTTAACCTGACTAGTGATACCGTTTTCTGTTCCTTGAGGTCCGCCCACATCCGTTCCCGGAACAATTTGGTATCCCGTGATTGCCTGAGAACCGAAGATGAAGCTTAGTAAAATGAAAACGGCTATGATTATGTAACTGAACTGCCTTAGCTTATCGTTTCCCTTTTTTGTGAAATTGAGATGCCGTTTCTTGGTAAATTTCCGCAGACGAGTCATGGCATCCATATATAAGCCAAAGGGGCAAATCCAACCGCAAAACATTCTTCCAAGTACAACTGACATTACGATCAGCAAGCCGATTACTATAGCAATTTTTTCTAAGCCAGAAGTTGTGTAAAAGACGCTGTATCCGACTTGGTTAGCGTTCCAGAAGGGGAAAACGTAGGCTTGAAGCTGCCAGATGGGGCAGGTAACAGTTCGTCCTGACGGGAAGTAGCAAGCAAGAACCGGAATTGACAGCCCGTCTGGGAATTGGCCGGAAAAACCCAAGCCTGGAACATTTTTTCCAAAAAGGCTGGCTCCCAAGAGGTTATCTCGAGGGGCAGTTCCTAAAGGCGCCATAGCGGGGTTGGCGCCGAATGGACCAATTAAGAGGCCCATGAATATACCGAAAACCGCGGCAACTTGGATAAAGAGCCGCAAGGTGCTGATTCGTTTGGTTTTGTTGTTGACGAATTTTAGGATGGAAAAGATGCCTATGGCTACAGCTACAAAGAACAGTATTATTATCAGGGTGGCTTGGTCAATCATCGACTTCTTTTTCCTTTCAAGCAATACTTATTTTTTTCATTTATTTGCCATTCCGATTTTCGGTGACTCTTTTTGAAGCGAGCGGCGCTCGTTGTTTGTGAATATTAATTTGTCGTACTATCAAAGCAAAATAGCAGGCTATTACCGCCGCCGTACTTGTCCCGATTATAAGGGCGTGATTTTGGAAGAAGGATTGATTTTGGATTGACGGGTCTGTAGTTGGAAAGAAGTATGTCGCAGTAATGTTGTCGCCTGATTTTGTCCCTGTGACTATTATCGTCCCGTCTGATTTGCTGCTCCAGCCTTGATTTTGGACGAGAGTATTTCTGTTTAGGGAAACAAACCAGTTGGCGCCCTTTAAGTTGGAACCGAAATTGAAGGACTGAATGCCGTTCCCAACAACATTATAACTTATTGTTACCCTTTGAGAAGTAACCCCGCCTGTCGTTCCAATAGAGGATATTGTCATGTTGCAGTTATTAACTGAAATTGTGACATTTACGGATCGAACATAGAAAGCTTGTAGGCTTTGAAAGACCCACGCTCCATTCGTCAATGTGGCGGCTTGGTAGGTGCCGTTTCGAGAGAAAGAGATTGACCCGTTATTGTCGGGGATGGCGAACTTGTCTGCTCGCGTAAACCCAGTAACGGTTTGGGCTTGCCCCATAAGGCAAACAGATGAAGAGACAATAGTAACAAGAAGGACCAATGAGAGGCAAGCTAAGCCTGCTTTTCGGCTAAGTACCATCTTATCCCCAAATGCTTCACCATATGGATACAACCATAGAGCTATAACCCTTTTCGTTTTTTAACAAAAACTTGCGGAAAATTCAGGATCAAACTTGTGCCGCATCAGACTTAGTCTGCTTTGTTTCCTGAGAGGTAGCTAACGTAGATTTGGTAGTGGCTGACGTTTCGGGTGTTTACCAAGAAATACAAATTGTATATTTGGGTGGTTCCACTTTTTTGGAAGAACTGCGGTACGCCGAAGGGCATTTGAGGGTAAGGAGGTGTGACTGCGGGCACATGGAGAACTGAACCGTTTTCGTCGGTGAGCACGGCTCTTAAGCAAAACCACACATCGCTACAACTGTAATTCCCGCCGGAATCATTACGCCAAAGAGGAGTTTGCGGGGTATAGTCGTTTCTTATTGTCACTTCCAAAATGAAAACGGGTGTGCCCTTCGTAATCATAAAGGGAATGGCATTGTTCAAGGGGTCCACTGGATAAAATCCATATTTTGGTGTAGCAGAAACTACAAAGATCTTTGTCAGGTTTAATGCTCGGTCACACAAATAGTAACTGCTCGAAGGCTCAACCGTCCACGCAGGAACCTCAGAAAAAACAGGAAACACAGTGACGAACCAAAGACCAATCAACATCAAAGCTATTGAACTCAGAGTTGCTGCAAATAGCCACCGGCGTGTTCTCAAATGCAACAATCAACCGTATTAATAGATTATTAATAGATGAACTCGTATAATTCTTTTGCCATTGTCCGCTTCAACCCGTCGAAGGCGATTCATCTCTGACGGTCGGTTTGTGATGGCTTGCCTATTTCGAACAATACTTTTAAGTGGATTGTCACAGTTTGAAAACATCATAAAGGGTCTGCGCTATGAAGATGCGGATGATAAAACTAAATCCTGAATTCCTCATGGAGAGGCTTACAGGGAAAACGTCGTCTCTAACTTCTAACCTGCCAAGCGATGCAGAGCTTTTAGAGATAAAATACGACTTGTTCACTGGGCAAGTTCAGGCTATCGTGAGAAGCGACAGTTTTGAAGATGTCGCCGAAACTTACCCTGTTCCAGAGTACAATTTGGTTTACTCAGCAATTCCCAAAACAGCCCCTTTGACCCCAACCCTAATCCAAAAAGCCACACCCTCACCAACTACTGCTCCGCTAAGAACAGAACCCAATACGTCCGTAACTTTCAAGCATGAACCGATGATTGCTAGAAAGCCGCAAGTTTCGCAGAAGTCCGATACAAGCATGGTTGAAGAAGAGTTCAGTTCTGACCAACGCAAACTGTTGAGTTTCGGCGTGAACGGAGATTTCGTTGTCGTGAAGCCTGTGAAGTTCTTGAAGGCAGAATGGGACGATATAAACGAGGTTGTCCGAAGCATAGGCGGCAGATGGGTGAAGGGCGACATAATCAGCTATTGGGAAATCCCGATTCAAAAAACATAAAAGAAGTGTTAGGGTGCAGAAGCTTGCACTTGGGGGAAGTGTTGCATTGGGGGCATTTTACTCAAGCAACGCACCCTAACATACAATCCAACTAAGGGGTTTTCGTAGATAACATTTTTTGAGAAGCCGAATTCGCTTCTTTGCCAAGTCCAAAAAGAGAATGCTTGATAGAAATTGGCGCAATCAAACCAGCAAGTAGCACCGCCAAAAAAATGTTCTCATGAGCTGAGTCATACTGTTTGGGCAGCTTCTGCTCTTTCCGAATTCGCATAGTACTGCTTAAGCCAGCGATAAATCTCGTAAGTCACCAACAGCACAACGTTCGCAACCCCCACGCCGATTAGCGCAAAAATCGCCACGAAAACAAAGTAGTTGTTGAGTGGATTAAGCACTGACGCGTAGTATATTCCCGCTGCTGCACCCAAGATTGAAGCAATAGCCATTGCCGCTTTCGCGTCTTGCACTTATAGTCGCCTCACTTTAACACTGAAATGTAGCTGATGCTTTTCTACTTTCCGACACCATATGCGGATGGCTTAGATTTTTTTGAGTTTCGCGATGAAGAACCCATTGCAGCGGTGAATATGGGGGTAAAGGCGTTGGCATTTGTCGAGTCCGCGAAGCCCAGGAGAACCCATATTTGGGGTTATTTCCGCTAATTGAAATTCTGGGTGTCCTTGCAAGAAGCGCTCCACAATCATCTCGTTTTCCTCCACTGTTACGCTGCAGGTGGAGTACGTGAGGAACCCGCCGCTTCTAACCTTGTCCGCGCAGTTGTTAATCATCATCCACTGAATATCCGTCATCTTCTCGATGGATTTAGGTGAGAGCCGCCATTTGGATGCCGGAAGCTTCGCAAAAACACCCGTACTAGTACAGGGCGGATCCAAAATCACAACATCAGCTTCCAAGTTAAGAGGCAAAGGACTTCGCGCATCCGCGATGACTGGCTGGGCAATATTAACCCACATACGCCCGACTTCTTGCCGCCAAACACGCATCCGCCGCTTTGAATAATCCACAGAGTAAATTTCACCTTTGTTCCCCATGAGCTGCGCAAGGTAAGTGGTTTTGGCTCCCGGAGCAGCACACACGTCAAGCACCCTATCGTCGGGTTTAGGGTCTGCTGCTTCTGCAGCGAAGCAACTGGCTTTGTCTTGGATGTAGAAGAAGCCAAGTCGATAAGTGTCAATACGGTTCAAGGGACCTTTAGAGCTTAGAATCCTAAATGTGTCTCTAAGCGGCGCTACCTTCTCAAGCCTCACGCCTTCCGCCTCAAGCTTCGCCAAGATTTCTTCTTGCGTAGCACGTAGGGTGCTGAGCCTGATACAAGTTTCCGGAGCCTTCAGGTTTCCCGCCAGAAAAGCCGTGGCTTCTTCTCTTCCAAAAAGATCAATGCAATACTTAACGAACCATGTTGGGTGGAAAGTTTGAAGACCAATTTTTTCTTCATCTTTTGCCGCATCAATTATGGGTTCGATTTTTTGAGTTAACAGAAATCCCAAGATTGGTTCTACAGGGCGCAGTGTTTCCCAGCCCAGAATTGAGCGTCCGAGCTTGGCAATGTGATCCGCGGCTTTAAGATCGAAGCCTTTCCAGTTGCGAGTAACGCGCGTTTGGTAAACGTATAGCCTCAGGAAAGCTTGGACACCCATGTTGTAGTCTTCGATGGTTTTGTCTTTGAGTTGGCTGTTTACGAATTTGTCGATGAGATTTCTGCGGCGTTCAGTCTCCACCACCAAACCGTAGCCTAAGCGAATGGCGTCGGGGTCCCTTATGCCCAGTTGTTTCACAGTTTTTGCGAGTGCCATGCGTTCGCTGAGTTTCTTCAGCTCTATCCAGCTCAGGGTTTCTATGGCAATACTCCAAGCGTCCTTCAACAAATTTAATCCACAAATGGTATCAGCATTCTGAGCCTAATAAGAATATGACGCGAAAAACCCCAAATCTTTCACAAGTTCCCAACAAAAACACATGGAACATTTCGCGGCAAAGACTATTAATGCTCCAAAAAGATATAGCTAATCTTCAAACAACCAAAGGTCAGTTTGATGACACAGGCTAAAGGCTTAGACGCATGGCTCCCCCAGAAGGCGAAGCCAGTTGAGGAAGTTCGGAAAGCGGAAGCTTCGCCTGCGCAACAACCTGAAGCCACTGAGGAGAAAAAGCGCAAACGCCACGTTTACCCCCCTAAAGCCCCCGACAACCTACCACCGTCCTATTTTGTGTCTGCAACCTACGATGGCCGCCAACGAAAAGCGGTGGTTAAGCTTTACGAACCTGAGTCGGGCAACATTTACTTCTGGTACGATAACACGGGGCACAAACCGTATTGCCTCACGAACCTTTCCCCACACGAATTAAGCACGATGCCACGAGTAATCCACCATGAAGGCTACGATCACAACGAAGTCATCGAAATCTTCGATCCGCTCGCGGATAAAACAGTTAAAGTCACCAAAATCATCACTAACGATCCCTTGGCAATCGGAGGGAAACCTCAAGGCAGCATACGCGACATCATCCCTGAAGACTATCCCAAAGATGCCCCACGCAAACCCGAGGTTTGGGAAGCAAAAATAAAGTATTACCAATCCTACATTTACGACACCCGCTACCTGCCGGGCATGATTTATCAAGTCAAAAATGGCAACCTCGTCCCATGCGTTATTGAAGACGCCGAGAAAACCATCGCCAAACTCAAAGCGCTCTTCAAGGACGCTACTGCGGAGGAACTAGAGTACATTGAGGAATGGGCAAGACTCATCGAGTACCCCGCGCCAAAGTTCCGCCGAGCAGCAATAGACATCGAAGTCTACGCTCCACTAAGCACCCGAGTGCCTGACGCTCGAGAAGCCGTTTACCCCGTCGTCTGCTGCAGCCTCTACACCTCGGACAACCAGAAAAAAGTCCTAGTCCTCAAACGCCCCGGAATCCGCGAAGGCAACTACCCAATGCCGCCAGACTCCAAAATCGAATACTACGAAACTGAAGAAACGCTGCTAAGGGCGATTTTTGACATCTTATGGGATTACCCATTTATTTTGACGTTTAACGGAGACGACTTCGACTTCCGATACCTCGTACACCGCGCAGTAAACCTTGGCATGAACCGAAACGAAGCCCCCATAGACATTGGCAAACGCGTCTGCCTCCTCCGCTACGGCGTCCACATTGACCTCTACAAGTTCTTCTTCAACCGAGCCGTCCAAATCTACGCTTTCAGCAACCGCTACCGCGACGTAACCCTCAACGACGTGGGCAAAGGTGTCCTCGGACTTGAAAAAATAAAAAGCGAAAAAACCATTGGCGACCTCAGCTACACAGAGCTTGCGGCTTACTGCTTGAGAGATAGCGAAATCACCTATAAACTCACGAGTTTCGAAGACGAACTTGCAATGAAGCTAATCCTGGTCCTTACAAGGATCAGCAGCATGCCCATGGAAGACGTCAGTCGGCAAGGCGTAAGTCGATGGATTCGAAACTTCATGCACCGGGAACACCGACACAAAAACATGCTAATCCCAAACTCAGAAGACATCCTGGAGAAGAAAGGAAAAACATCAACAACTGCAGTTATCAAAGGCAAAAAGTATCAGGGCGCTACAGTCGTTGACCCCGTCCCCGGCGTCCACTTTAACGTCGCCGTGATGGACTTTCCCAGCCTGTACCCATCCATAATAAAAGTCTGGAACCTCGGATACCAATCAATCCTGTGCCCACACCCAGAGTGCAGAACCAACCTCGTTCCCAACACGCCCCACTGGGTCTGCAAACGCCATCGAGCCATGGAAAGTCTCCTCATCGGGTCCCTGCGGGATCTGAGGGTTTCATGGTACAAGTCTCGCGCAAAAGACAAGTCTTTGCCTTCGGAACAACGAAGCTGGTATAATGTTGCGCAGGGAGCCTTGAAGGTTATTTTGAACGCAAGTTACGGTGTCTTTGGCGCCGAAAGCTTCGACCTGTACTGCCCGCCTGTGGCTGAAGCAACAGCCGCCGTTGGCAGACACAGCATCACCCAAATCCTCAACCACGCGAAAACCGTTGGCATCGAAGTGCTATACGGCGACACCGACAGCGTCTTTCTCAAAAACCCCACAAAAGAACAGATTGAAGAAGTTACCCGTTTCACCGAACATGAACTCAAAATGGGCATAGACGTAGACAAAACCTACCGCTACGCCGTTTTCAGCAGCCGCAAAAAGAATTACCTGGGCGTGCTGGAAGACGGCAGCGTGGATGTGAAGGGGCTAACTGGAAAGAAGAAGCACATTCCGATCTTCATTAAAGATGCTTTTAACCAGATGAAGGAAAGATTGGCGCAGGTGAAGACGCCGGCGGATTTCGAGAAAGCCAAAAAAGACATAGCCGACATCGTTCGCAACCGCTACATGATTCTTAAACGGCGCGAATGGAAGGACATGAATGAACTCGCGTTTAGCGTGGTTTTGGGCGACGAGTTGGAGCGGTACACGAAGACGACGCCTCAACACGTCAAAGCAGCAAAGGTTCTAAAGGAAAGTGGAATGGAGATTCGGGCGGGCGACTTGATTCGCTTCGTCAAAACCACAAGGCCGCCCCACGTGAAACCCGTGGAACTGACTTCCAAAAACGAGGTGGACGTCGACAAATACGTTGCCTACCTGCACAGTACCTTTGATCAGGTTCTGGACGCGTTGGGCTTAAGTTTCGACGAAATCATAGGGCTAACAAAGCTAGAACGGTTCCTAGCTTAAGCCGTTGCTACTCTTCGTACTCAGTCGGATCAGCAACCCAGGATTCTTTGAAGGCGGCTTTGCGGTTAACACAAGATTCGCATTTGCCACAGTGCTTTTCGCCGTCGAGATAGCAACTCCACGTTAGCTCGAAGGGAACGCCTAGATTTGCGCCCACCGTCAACAACTCAGCTTTGCTGATCCCGCAGAAGGGGGCTTGGATCTGGATGGTTTTTTCGGTTCCCAGCCACGCTGTTTCCTCAAGCGACTTATAGAAGTCGGGTCGGCAGTCAGGGTAGTTTGCAGCATCGGAACCGTGGGCACCATAGAAGATGTGGGTTGCGCCGATACCTGCAGCATAGGAAACCGCAACCGAAAGGAAAATAGCGTTTCGAAAAGGCACCACAATGGGTGCACTAAACTGCGAGGTTAAAGCTATGTTACGGTCGCACAAGCTTGTGACGCCTTTGAAGATTTCACATAAGCTGCTCATGTCGATAATTTTGATTGGTGCGTCCAATTTGCCTGCGATGAGGGCGGCTTGCTGGGTTTCTTTTTCGGCGATTTGCCCATATTTGAAGCTAAGGCAGTTGATGGCGTATCCTTGTTTTCTTGCCCAGTAAGCAACTACAGTTGAGTCTGGTCCGCCACTGAGAACTACCACACAATTCTTGGTTTGGTTCATGTTTTGGTCACCTGGTTTTCATTTGGCAACCATTTTTGAAAAACACCTGTCCTTTTCAGGAGCTTGAACATTGGCCACCCTATGAGTGTGGTCACAATTAAGTTCCCTACGATTACCCAAGCTATGGTTGGCACAAGCGGCATATTGTAAACTGAGGATAACATCCAACCTACGGTTGTGCCTAACACAAGAGAGTACGCGATGCTGGACGCAAGAACCGCGTAGTCGTTTTTCGTGCGCTTGTAAAGATAGTAAACTAGAAACGACATGGCAAACGATGGAATCGTGTTGAGCAAGTCAACTACGCCCACTGATGAGAAGATGTTGGCGACAAATACACCTAACGTGTGCCCTAAGACGCCGGCGAAGCCGACTAAAGGCACAACAGAGAGCAATGCATCGGCAATGCGGATGTTAATTGGTCCATAAGATAATGCTCCGAGAACAACGACAAGCGCTGCATAGAGTGCAGCATAAATTGTGATTAGAGCTAAGTCTTTAGTTTGTATTTTCACTTTTTCTCCTCCAACCCGGGGTTTATTTTGCGGCGGAACGGGTGGAGGCCCACTTACCCGCCGACACCAAAAGCAGCATTCAGCGCATATTAAAATCTTCGGGAAAGAAAGAGCCGAATCTAGGTTAGGTACTATGCTAGGTAGTAAATGACGCCTAACGCCGTGAATAAAGCTACGATGCCGGCGATTATGGCAACAACCTGCCGCTCAGTTAGAGGCCGTTTGTAAGTTAACAGCGTAACTAGACTGCGTCTGTGTTCGGAGACGAGGCGTTTGCCGTCGAAGACAACTTTGGCTTTGTGCCGGATAAAGAAAACGGAGAGCAATATGAAGGCGCCGTTGAAGATGTAGGGCACAATGGAAATCAGCAGGCTTGATTTCAAATCTGTTATGACTGCGAAGGAAACCACGGTTAAACCGATAGCAAAGGAACCGGTGTTTCCAACAAAGAGCTTGCCTTGCACGTTGAGGTATGATAGAATAAGCCAGAAAATGAGGGGCCCCGTCATAAGAATTTGGGACTGCGCAGGAGAAATGGCAATCATACCGATTAAAACTATCGCGGGGCAAACAGTTTCCAGTCCGTTCAATCCTCCAAGCATGTTAATCACATTGGTGACTACCATGACCATAAGGGGAATTATCAAGAAGTAGTAGAAGTTGCCAAAATTGATTAGACCAATAAACGGCAGAGAGATTGAGGTTCGAACAGTTTCCTGATTGGCAAAGGCGTAATACATCAGTGGTAATGCGGCGATAAGGGGCATGAAAGCTTTGTAACGCCACTTCAGGTCAATCCAGTCGTCGAGCATGCCCATGAAACCGCCAAACAAAATGCAGACCGCCAAAGTGAGCGCGGCAGAAACCCCGTTCGCTTCTGCAGGTATTCCCGAGTTAGGGATTCGGCTAAGAAAATAGATGGAGAAAAGGTAGATGGTGGCAAAAAGTACGTAGGTGACACCTAAGCCCCATGGAATAAGCGGGTTACCCGGCTTATGTTGATCTGGGACTCTAGGCCACACGATACTGTTTCACCTTAGGGGCCAAGATTTGTGCCCATTGCCGTGTTGTAGGCGTCGTAGTTGATTTTGTAGAGGGCAACCAGCGGGATTAAGCCACCGTAATTGTAGTATGCTGTTGTCGGAGATGTGTTTACGCCTGAGATATAGACCTGCGTGAAGTATGAGGGTAGATCAGCCGTCTGGTCGCTGGAGCTGACGCCGTTCAAGCCTGCCCACTGTTGTTCTGCGTAGCTCATAAGCTTATACACAGTTGAGTTTAGACCAAAGTCGTTATAGGTAAAAGTTTGCCCGCCTGTACTACTGGTTGTGGTATTGCCGAAGCTTGTTTCGTTTAGCCATTGATAGTTGCTGTTCATCCAAGTTTGCCCAAACGTTTGGTCAGTCATGAGTCTAGCTGTGGCTTCGCCGGATATTCTTGCCATCCAGTACCATTTGCCGTCGTCTCCATAGCCTGAGAACTTTACGCCTGAGAGGCTGCCGTCACTTCCGATTTGCAGCTGCAACACTGGGAAGACCAGAACGTATCCGGTGCCGTAGTTGCTAAGCATCTTTACGGCTTGGGTTTCGTTTGCCATCATTGCGTAGGCCACGTTTTCTATTTGGGTCGTGTTGGTTGTTGTGTTATCGCAAAGCGTGGTAACGTTCCCGTACATACCAAGCCAGTCACCGTAATCCCACCAGCTGGCAACCACTGATGTCGCTTGCAGATTGTTTCGGGTGAAACTGAGCATGTCTCGCCATTGAGGAACTGGATTGTTAGGTGTTATTGGGAGACTTGCCGCACTGATTGTGGTTGGTGTATAAACTGAAGCGTAAACTCTGGGTTGACCGCCGTTTTGAGGCATAAACGCGTAAGTTGACATCAGCAGCAAGAAAACGATTACGATGGCGATGACACTGTATTCTCTGCCTATGCGTTTGAGGCTGCGTTTGGATTTCATAGTTGCTTGGGCGCCGGATTCTCTGAGCAAAGTGTAGAATGGCTTAAGCAAACCCATAACGCCGATTGCTGCTAAGATTGCAAATGCTGGAGTCAAGAGCACGAGCAGACGCACCATTGAACCTGCGAAGTACAAGGCGGTTAATCCGAAGACTACAAGGAACACATTGCGGTTAGTGGGATTCTTAACGGCAAAGTACAGACCCACCAAGAAGAACAAGACACCGATAACTAACTCAAAGTACATGGATCCCCACGCGGTAATTCTGTGCTCAGCAACGGACTCCAGAATTGGAAGGGCTTGACGAGTAAAAGGATCGAGTACCGAGCCGAACTTTGCTGCTATGTTGGATATGTCGCCTAAGCCTACAACAGCGAAGACTCCACCGACTAAGACCGCTAAGAAAGCAACCGAGATTAGGGTCTTAGCTCGGGCAGACAGTTGGGCGCGTAAGACTTCAGCTATGCAGAGCAAAGCGAAGACACCGGCTACGGGCAGCACAACTCCGGTTGTGAGATAATGAGGCGAAAGGAAGGGAACCATTATGGATATGAATAGACCAAGTCCAAAGGTTATGCTGTATGAGAATAGCAGCCTATGGCTGTAGCGTTTCATCAGTATCAGCGCAAAGACGAAGAGAGCAGCTAGTCCAACTAGGTAGTAAGCTGCACCCCAGCCACCGGCGAAGTACGCGAGTGCACCTGCGGCGCCTAAAGAGTACAAAACCATGGAACGAAATGATTTGTTCTGGTCGATTGCTCTGAGAAACATAAAGACGAATAAGAGGAGAGAAAGTACACCGACAGTTTCTGTGTCGAAGAAGCCTAAGGAGGATCTTTGAATAACTGAGGCGCTCACAGCCATGACGAGGGCTGCTAGCAAGCCGACTGTTTTGCCGCCCATATCTTTTCCTAGGAAGTATAGGACTAAAACTGCGAGTGTGCCCAATATGGGAGCCATAAGTGAACAGAACGAGATGAGGTCAATGTTGACTCCCAATGCCGAAACAACATCGTACAGAACGGCCGTCGTCATAGGCAAAGAAGGCAAAGATTGACCCATGTCGATACCGCCCGGATAGAACTGTTGCGTGTCTATCCAATGGGTAGGCCAGTAAGGAGAAAGTATGCCATACTGAACCATGTGATTTGTTATTGTATACTGGTAATAGGGGTCAAACTCGTTAAGACCCAACGTACCTGTAGGTATTTCCCATCGCATTGGCATAACGCGTATTGTGAAAGCGATAAACAAAATCAAGAGCAACGCAGTGTAAGTTAGGATTGATCCGTGACTAACTTGGATGCGTCCGACGCCTTTGAGGCCTTTTGACAGTGTCTGCTTGAACCCCATTTGAGCCATCTCTTCACACAGATTATTTGCGATGTTTATTATTTTTGCGGTTATTGGGTTATATCAACGCGCCATTCATATATGCCTTTCCAAGAATCCGAAGTCCTTCTGAACCGTATGCTTAGGAGGACTTAGTTGCCTCTACAATAACCCAAGGGCTAAAACTAGGTATTCGTCTTAACCCGAAGATTTTTTCCACACCCGCCAAAAACGGCACAAACCGACTCTCAGACATTCGCCCGAACGGTAACCAATTGTAACCCAACTGAGAATTAACTTTGAAACCCGCCTCAAACAGAGACTGCATAACGTCGCGGTAAGAATGTGTGTAAGATTTACCGCGTAAACCTCGAACTTTTGCTTTTAGGCTGGACTGATTGCCAAAAGAGACCACAAAAGAAGATTCGGCCTTCAACACGCGCTGGCATTCAGCTATGGTTCCATCCAATTCTAGTATATAATCAAGCACTTCCACCATAAACAAAGCGTCAAAAGCGCCGTTTTTGAACGGGATATACCTAGCGTCAGCTTGAATAACGGTTATGTCTCTGTTTTTTAGTTTTAGCCTTCGGAGACTGTAAGCGTCTAAGTCTATGCCTATAACTTGGACATTTCGATTTGCAGCCAATAAGGAGAAACGCCCAGCTTCTGCCCCGACATCAATAACTAAACCCATCTTTGAAGGGTCGACTGTTTTTTGGATAAAAGCAGTTTCTATACGAGTTAAGTATTCGCCCATCCGGGTTTTGGCAGCATTTTCCCAGTGTGTTTCCTCAGCCAGATTCGTGGCATTTTGGCTGCTCAAGATTTCAGTTACACCCTGGTTTTATCTTGCAGGCTTTACTTCGACGTCTGTTGGCAAGAGGGACAATTTCTTTGCACATTTTGGGCATTTACCTTCGTACATGTGGATGATTTCATCTGGAGGTTTAAGCTCCGCGCCCTCATACAAGATATGCTTGCATCCTTGACAAATTACGCGTTGCGGCAACACATTCCCCTCTTAACAGAAAAGAAACAGACGGGAGATATTTATCGATTGCTACTTTTTTGAATGTAAGATTTGAAGTTACCAACACAGTTTTTCTGGCCACAATAAATCTGCATTGGACAGATCACCCCTAACTCAGTTCTAAATTTGGAGATTTAGCGCAAACTTTTATTTTCAAGCAGAGTTGAAGACAACTCAGAGCGACGCAACGCGTGAGCAAATATACTCTTATAGTAACCGAAAAACCCGATGCAGCCAACCGGATAGCAAATGCGCTTGACGAAGCAGGCAAAGCCAAACGGATGCAAGAAAATGGCGTTCCATACTATGAAGCAAACCGAGGCAAGCGAATAGTTGTTGTTCCTGCAATGGGACATTTATACACCGTTTCATCCCGAGGAGAAAGGGGATACCCAATTTTCAATTACGAATGGGTTCCAAAATACAAAGCTGAGCGGGGAGCCGGCAGAATTCGGATTTGGCTGCAAACTATCAGCAAACTGGCAAAAGACGCCGACGCCTTCATAGACGCCTGCGACTACGACATAGAAGGCAGCATAATCGGCTACTGCATCCTCAAATACGCCTGCGACGGCAAACAAAACGACGCAAAACGAATGAAATATTCAACCTTAACTGAAGAAGAACTCCGAAAATCATACGCGGAATTGCTGCCTCATCTGGATTTTGGCTTAATTGAGGCTGGGTTGGCACGTCACGAGGTGGATTGGCTTTATGGCATAAACCTTTCTCGAGCCCTAACGACAGCATCCAAAAACTACGGCAAACAATACGCCACCCTCAGCACAGGACGGGTACAAGGTCCAACACTCAAGTTCTTGGCGACTCGCGAAAGAAACATAACACGCTTTGTCCCCAGCGCCTTCTGGACATTAAAAGCCAAAGCCAAAATTGGCACCGAAACCTACCCCGTGGAACACGAAAAGACCGCTTTCCAAACCAAAGAAGAAGCAGAAAAAGTGGTGACCCGATGCAAACGGAAAACTGGCACCGTGACAAGCGTTGAAACGCAGAGATTTCTGCAGTCCCCGCCGTTTCCGTTCGATTTGGGCGCACTCCAGTTTGAGGCTTACCGATTCTTCGGATACACACCCATGCGCACCTCCGCCGTCGCCCAAAAGTTATACTTAGATGCTTTAATCTCGTACCCCCGAACCAGTAGCCAGAAACTTCCCCCATCTATTGGCTACCAAAAAATCCTCAAGAACCTGGCTAAAAACCCCGAATATACCCAACTGGCTGGGGAACTTCTGGCTAAGCCCAAGTTGAAACCCGTTGAAGGAAAAAAATGGGATTCGGCGCATCCCGCCATTTATCCTACGGGAAAGTTGCCTCAAAAAGGCATGGTTGGCGCCG
>JADGNF010000044.1 GCA_017883615.1 Candidatus Bathyarchaeota archaeon | reverse complement strand
TTAATCTGATTCAAACAGTGAGGTTTGGTTAGGTGACAATGATGGTTCAAATCATAGACGTAATATTGCCGATAGTTACACTGGTTATCGCAGCGTTGCTGACTATTCCAGTCTTTAGGCAAATACGAAAAGCAACCCACAAAACAGCATTAACTCTGGGCTGGTTCATAGCTGCCTTCGCAATCGCCGCTGTTACGGTGGCGAATTTAGCGTCTAACTTTTATAGCGCAGGTTCAACCACCCAATACCTGACCTTAAGTGGAAACGCAACTTCAACCGCTTTCAACACCTCCTTCCTGGTAGACACTATCTCCGTTTATATGGCAATGATAGTCGTGGGAATTAGCGCCGTAGTCGTAGTCTACTCCGTTCTCTTCTTAGGTACAAACGAACGACCCTCAGAGCGGTATTTCGCTATCATGCTTATGACCACAGCAGGTGTGCTCGGAGCTGTTCTTGCAGGTGACTTATTGACGTTCTTCATCTTCTGGGAAGCCGTAACAGCAGGCGCAGCGTTCCTAATGTTGTACAGGAAAAACGCATTCAGCCTCAACGCCACCCTGAAGTATCTAGTTATGGTCATAATCGCGTCCGCTTTCGTCATTTTTGGACTCTCTGTAGTTTATGGCTTAACAGGTAGCCTCAACTATGACGCCGTACGAACGGCGTTGCTTGCAATGAGTTCCACCGACAAGAACCTACTCATAATCGCTTTCGTCTTCGTGGCGGGTGGCTACGCGATTGAAGCAGCGATTGTGCCGTTCCACTTCTGGCTCCCAGACGCATATACCGCAGCCCCAGCGCCTTCAGCGGCCTTCCTCTCGGCGTTGGTCGATCAGGGCAGCTATTACATCCTCATCCGGGTGCTATTGTTCGTCATAATTCCAACGGGAACCGTAAATTGGACTTTGATGCTAGCTATCCTGGCAGCCTTAACCATGATCGTGGGCAACGTTTATGCACTCAGGCAAAATAGCGTCAAACGGCTAATGGCTTACATCTGTGTGGCTGATGTCGGCTATAACCTAATAGCAATCACAAGCGTATCCACGTTGGGCGTGCAGGGCAATTTGTACTTCTTCCTCATCGGCGGCATCACCACTGCACTTGCATTCATGACCGTGGGCATAATGAACCACTACGGCTTCCACAGCTTCAAAGACATCCAAGGCATCGGCAGAAAAATGCCCCTAGTAAGCCTAGCCTTAATTATCGCTGCCTTTTCTTTCGTAGGCGTCCCACCCTTTGGCGGCTTCACTGCAAAGCTTCTGGTGTTCACCTCAGCTATCTCGGCAGGCTTCGCGTGGCTCGCAATCCTGGGTGTAATCATGAGTACATTGCAAGCAGCTTATCTGTTCCGCCTCATCAACGTCATATACGCCAGAAAGCCACTGGACGAAACCAAAATCAAAGAGCCAATGAAGGTGCTTATCCCAATTTTCATTCTGGTAGGCGCTATCTTTGTTTTGGGATTGTTCCCCTCGCTGGTGTTGGACCCGCTTCGGAACATAATCCTCCCCTTGGTTTAGTCATAGCTTATTTTTTTCTTTCTTCGCATTTTAGAAAACCAGTTTTTCCACGGTAGCCTTTTTTAGCTCTAAATTAAAAATGTGTTGAACATCATCTTGGAGACATAGGTTCAAAACTTCGTTTTGAAGTAGCGGTGGGTCACGGAGGTTCGACGCCTAGACTCCGCATGGCTCCTCAAGTCTTACGCTCTTACCCGTGCCCCCTTGTGCGCTGAACGTCCAAGGTTAGGTTGCTCTCTCCCGAGCCTAGCCAGATTCGCCTGGTGAACCCCGAAGACGATTCCCCTACGGAAACCGCTCGGAAACCGCCAGCCTCAAAGGACGGATAGTCACTGTTTCTGAAATGAGGGTCCAGACGGCCTTTTTCGCCTCACCCTCCGCTGTTAGCCCGCCGTATAGAGGGTTTGCGGTGCAAGGGACCCCTACCCCCCCGCCTAAGGCCCACCGCCAAAAGTGAAAAGACAGGCAAACGTATAAAACCTTTCCATCCACCAAAAAGTTTCCTCGGTTCCTAATTGGAATTCAAGCAACTTCGTTAATCGCTGGTTATGCCGACCCGCTTTCCTTTCTATACTTCCAAAAGTAAATCGCTAAGCCAGCTACAAGGACGATTATTGTTATTGCCGCAGCGATTTCTATGTAGTTCGACAAAGTCTTTCCCGGTTCCGCTGTTGGCTCCGGCGTAACTGACTGAGTCGGCGTCGGGGTGACTTGCGGCGCAGAATTAACAATTTGAGCTCCACATGCAGAAACCCCGCTCAACACAAGCAATAGCGCAAGGGCGGCAACAAATGCGTTCTTCATGGTTAACTCCGATTGGGGCTACGGCGACTTTAACTTTTCGTTCCAAAACCAATCCCGAGCGAAATGTGAAAAGTTCTTTGCGAAATTTCCAAGCCTATTTCCTATTGCGGGTTCGTGCAGATGTAGTTTTGTGCTGTAGCATTCCATTGGTAAGGCAGTTGAGTGGGGAACAAAGCATTCGCTTTGATGAATTCTAGTAGGCTCACACTTTGTAAGCTGACGCTGATGAAGAATGGCTCGGACCCGTTGACGGCGAAGTCCAAGGTTTTGTTTGCTGAGTCTCCTTTGTGGAGGACAAACTTGATTTTAACCGTGGAACTGTCGACTTGATCGTAGGGCAGCTGTGTCTGTGTCGAGAATGTTGCGTTCGTGAATTTTAAGACTAGGTTGAAGTCGCCGTCCATGCCGCCCCCGTTCCTGCAGTGAACAATAATCTGGTTCAATCCGGGTGTTGGTGTGTTGGGTTGCTCGAGCCAGTAATCGATCGAGGCTTGGGTGCTCTGGATAGTTGCCATCGCAACAATTAACCCGACGATTACGCTAATTACGGTGAGGAATGCCCCAGTTTTCTTGCCCACTTTATTGCACCTTAACCCTTTCCCAAACGTTAGGCGGTTTGTTGTGGTATGCTTTGCCGTGTTCTTTAAGTTTGTGTCCAAAGGTTCCTTATCACCGCGCACTAGTCAGGAAGCTATTCGTGCGATTTTCCTTCCTCGGGCTGGTTTTTATATCGGCTCTAAATAATCAGCAATTTCGTTTTGGGGTTAAATGGAATACATTTGTTCTCAATCGGCAAGGAGTCGAGTTTCACAGTTTTCTAAACAGTTCTTTGACGGAATTCCGTTTCAGAGACAGATACACCTGTGTCTGACAAGAAAATCCTTCCAAAAAGTGTGCAACATGACTATGTTAAATAAATTTGTGTGATTCAAGCCAAAGCCACAGCAAATGGTTTCAGCAAGCGGTCAACCCAGCTAGTTACCTGTTGCTGAAGGCTGCGCTTCAAGACAACCTGTGTCATTGTTTTCTATGAATTTTTCTTTGGTCTTATCGTGCAGTTGCCAAGCCGCATAAAGCGTGATCCCCAACACAATTACCGAAGAAGGAAATGCTGGTAATAAAACAGCCAGCGCATTGTTTGCAAAATGCAAAGAAACCGCCGCTAGGTAAAACGGAAGCGGTCTCTTAGTGGCTATCCCATATGCGGTTATCGAGGTGCTCGCTGGATGAAAAAGAAGCCCCGGAATCCTGTCTGGTATTATCTGCGTTCCATAAGTAGCAACATACGTAAAGAACTCGACTATGCCAAATCCCAAACCCACAAACAGCGCCAGGTTGAAGATTGACCGCTGCGTTTCCCCGTGCCGATAGAAAAGCGGGAAAACCTTGGAGAACTCCTCGACAAAGGGGGCAAAAATGGCAATAGTGATTAAGGTAATGTCAAAAGATGAAAGACCTGTCAAAAACGGATTGGCAAATTGTTCGACAAAAAGCGTTAAAGGAATACTCACAATAGCGCCCGAAACGAGGAAAAACATTTTCTCGTTTGCACTCGGTCTATGAATATGAATAGTGACATGGCTCTTTTCCATACTCTGATTACCTCAAATCACATTTTACATTGAAAAATCGCGGTTAAAATCCTGATAATTTCACTCTTTTGCTGTTATTAAACTATTTCTTAATCTTGCTGCCTCACGAACTGCGCGAAGGTTATTTATCGACCCCGAGTATATGGTTCAGAAAAGATGACGCCCTTTGCTAAAGAAAGACTTCACCAGCTTTGACCTTTACGCAGTAGTCCACGAATTGAAAGACAAACTTGTAGATGCCAGAGTAAATAACGTCTACCAAATAGATGCCAAAACGCTGCTATTCAAACTCCACAAAGTAGGGGAACCCCCAATGCGACTTGTTTTGGAAGCTGGCAGAAGAATGCATTTAACGGGTTATTCTCTCGAGAAGCCTCAAACTCCTCCTGCCTTCTGCATGACCCTTCGCAAGTACCTGCCGGGAGCTTGGATAAGCAACGTAGAACAGTACGGCTTTGAACGAGTCGTTACCTTCCAGTTCAAAGCCAAAGAAACCACTCTGAACCTTGTTTTGGAGCTATTCGGCGAAGGCAACATTATTCTAACCGCGGAAAAAGGGGCTATTCTTCAGGCTCTCTTCTTCAAGAAGATGCGCGACCGAAATATCGTCCGCAGCGAGGTTTACCAGCTTCCTCCTTCAAACGCGAAAAACCCCTTCAACGTCTCAAAAGATGACCTAACGGCGGGGCTGAAGACAGCAGGCGACGCCGAAGTCGTAAGGGCAGTCGTTCGGTTCTTGGGCATAGGAGGAGTCTACGCAGAAGAACTCCTGTTAAGAGCAAACGTCAGCAAAATGAAACATTGCAGCGAATTGTCAAATACCGAAGTCGAAGCCATTTTCGACTCTCTTCAGGGTTTGCTTTCGGCTGTTTCGGGTCAAAAGCTTGAACCCCACATCATCTTAGACGAAGCGGGCGGATTTTTGGATGTGGCGCCAATCAAGCTTAAGCGTTACGAAAACTCCAAAACCCAATCTCACACTACATTCAGTGAGGCTTTGGACGAGTTTTACGTTCGAGTTACAGCCGCAGAGAAAGCGGCGGCAGGAATTGACATAAGCCAAATAAAAGGTGAAGCCGAACGGCTAAAACGAATGGTCGTCGAACAGGAACACGCCCTCGTTGAAGACAACCGAAAAATGGCACGTGACAAACAAATCGGCGACACAATTTACGCACACTTTAACGAGCTTCAAGTTTTGCTAGGACAGTTTTCTGCCACTTGGCGGGAAGGCAAAGACCTTAGTAGCGAGGTTACTAAGGTTGCCGCAACCAAAAAGACCGGGCACCTCCCGGAAGCATTCTTCGAATCATTCGACGGAAAAAACTTATCCATAAACATCCGAGTGGACGATTTGCCCTTCAGCTTAAGCATTCGAGGAAGCCTCTATGAGAACGCAAACGAGTTCTATGACAAGGGCAAGCGGGCTAAACAAAAGATGGCTGCCGTCATGGTGGCTCTGGAGGATTCCCGAAAGAAACTTGCAGACCTTGAAAAACAACTTGGCAAAGTTGAAGCCCTAAAATCTGCTGCCCCAGCCGAAGCAATGGAAGACCTTGAAACCCGCAAGGTTCAAACCAAAGAGTGGTTCGAGAAATTCCGCTGGTTCAGATCAAGCGAAGGGTTCCTTGTTGTAGCGGGCAAAGACGTAGTAAGCAACGAGGTCCTGATCAAACGGTACACGGACCCATACGATGTGGTTTTCCACGCGGAAATCGTCGGATCCCCCTTCGTCGTAGTCAAAACTGAAAACAAAGAACCTGGAACACAAACCCTCAACGAAGCAGGCGAATTTGCCGCTGCCTATTGCAGAGGCTGGCGCGAGAACATGGGATCAGTGGACGTTTACTGGGTTAAGCCCGAGCAGCTCACTAAGAGTGGGCCTTCAGGCGAATCCGTACCCCATGGGGCGTTTGTAGTTAACGGAAAACGGAACTGGATGCGTGGCACAACCCTGCGCCTGGCAATAGGTATCGAAGAAGGCGAAGAACCAAGGTTCCTTGGCGGGCCCGTTGAGGCAGTTAAAGCAAAGACAAAACTTTACGTCGTTTTGGTCCCGGGAGACATGACGGGCAAAGACTTTCTCAAACAGGTCCTACGCTCCGTAATCCTTAAGCTGCCTAAAGAACAACGCGAAAAGCTGGGCAAAGCCTCTATCGAGGAGGTACGGGAATTTGTGCCCTACACCAAAGGGCGGATCGTCCTGAGCGCTTAACCAATCAGTTGCAAACTAATTTGCAAGTTTGCATTTCATGTTTGGAGCCTAATATTTAATATATGCAGAAAAGGGGGAGGGGGTAGGTCGAGGGTTGAAAAAGCTAAAACGATTACTTTGGGTGCGGTTACTCTCATCCGAATAATTATTAATGGTTACCTCAGGCAAACAATGCGAATACCCAAACCAAGGAAACCTTCAAACGACCTTAAAACTCTAAGGATGAATGCGTTAAGCAATCAGACTGCGATTTGTATTTTTAGAAAACTGCAAATTCTGCAGTTCTTCTCTTTGTTCTAGCTCCAGTTGTAGTTAGTGGTGCCGCTTCGATTCTGATTCTACATTCAGCAGTCATAGTCTTGCAAATTAGATTAAGAGAACCTTCGGTAAAATTGAGGACTGTTTCGCCTTCTTTTGTTAGAGAATATATTTTGCGGGGTCTTTCTGTATCCATGTTCCAAGTGCTTTTCACGTAACCTTTCTTCTCCAAAGTGCCTAAGAGGGGGTAGACGGTGCTGGGCCCGAAGTAGACGCCAAAGCCCTTGCG
Source organism: Candidatus Bathyarchaeota archaeon (assembly GCA_017883615.1). Classification (GTDB taxonomy): domain Archaea; phylum Thermoproteota; class Bathyarchaeia; order Bathyarchaeales; family Bathycorpusculaceae; genus JADGNF01. The sequence continues at coordinate 7,138 of JADGNF010000044.1, read as the reverse complement.
AATCTTTGTGATGAGTTGGTAGCCATGCATGGGTTCTTGGTCGAGGAACTGAAGGATAATCATGTCTAGCAATCCTTTAGTGAGTTTAGTTTGGATTTCTTTTTGGTAGTTATTGGTCGTTTTTGCTCCCTCTTGTTGGTGTGTTGTACAGGTATACAATATGTCTTTGTTAGACATATCTTACGTCTTTATAGACCGTAAAGTACGATATAAACCTATATACATAACGAAAGCATATCGAAACATACCCAGGAACCCGCCTTCTCCCATTCCGGCATGAATAAAAACCCAAAATAAAATCAAAAAATTACAAAGAAAAACCAGAATTAGATGTATGCCACGGAACTGTACAACACATCAACAAGAAACCCGAAAAACAACATTTCGAAAAGAAAAGCGCAGGCAAAAAAACTAAAGCCAAGCGCGGAACGCTTTAACGTAGCAGACAAACGACAGCTCATCTGCCTTTAACGAAAACTTGAATTCTGGAGCAGATCGGTGAAGTGTTTCCATGATTTTCAATTCAACCAGAACAGAAGCCTTTCCGAAGAGATTCTCAAGCGCCAAAGCAAACGTGTCAACCTTATTTGGAAGATCTGCTCGATTCACGCCATGAACGTCTTTCAAGTAGCCGTATATTGCCTGGCTGGCTTTATCGCCAAACATGATGAATGCTTTGTCCACCGCTTCTAGAAAGGTCTCGGAAAACGTTGTTTGAGAGCTTTCTATGGTTATTTGGAATGTGGGTTTCAGTTCTTGTATTTGGGTCACAGTTTTGTCCTTCTGTATTTACGTTGTACTGTTTAGTCGCTATGCTTCGATATGCATTGTGTCGTAAGTATTAATATAATGGTTGTTTTGTAAATCGACATATTCCAAAAGTCGATATATCTAATTTCGCGCGGTTAACCTAATGTTCATTGTTCTTCCTGCTTCAAGTCACTTTCCAAATGAAAGTAATGCAGGAATCTGTGGAAAATCGGAGCGGCAAAAATCGCAACTGCGATCAGTAAAATCATCCCACAATACAAAGCATAAATTCCGGCGAAAACCTTCCCCGCATCACTATGAAGTACGTTTACAGGTCCCATACCCCCCATTAGCATCGCAGCATTAAGGAACGCATCTACCCATTGCAGCCCCTCGAAAGCGTGGTACCCCACCATCCCTATAAACAGCGAGACGACAATCAGCCCAATAGACATCAAAGTGTACTTTATCATTCGTTTTAGGAATGCTCGACGGGAGAGGAGTTTATCATGGTGACGTTCAAACATCTCAGGTCTACCTTTTGTTCTCTCGGCTTAGAAAAGATTTAACCTTTTGGGATTACTTGAAGCAGTCGTATCTAGAAACAATTATAGCCCTGATTAAACAAAGAATCACAGCGAAAACTTGTGAAAGTTAATTTAACCACAGTGAGGACTAAGAACCAATGTTTCCAAGAGTAATCATGTTTAACACAATCAGCGTTGACGGGTCAATCAAAGATTTCGAATTAGATCTGGGTTTACATTATGAGGTTGCTGGCAAAATCCGCGCCGACGCCCACCTTATAGGGTCCGACACAGCCCGAACAGGCGTGTCATTGTTCACGGAGAACGTTCCAGCTGAGGGGCCAGCAGATTTCGTCAAGCCCATTATTAAGGCGGATGAACGCCGTCCTTTCTGGGTTCTCTCAGATTCCAAAGGAAAACTGAAAGGGTTGCTTCATGTTTTCCGAAAGTCATGTTACTGCAAAGACGTTATCGTCATCGTTACTAACAAGACGCCTGAAGACTACATCAACTACTTGAAAGAAAGAAACTACAACGTCATCGTGGCAGGGGACGAATACGTAGATTTCAGGGTCGCACTCGAAAGACTGGGCATGTATTACAACGTAAAGACTGTTATGACGGATAGTGGCGGCGGCTTGACCAGCACCCTGATTAAAGAAGGACTTGTCGATGAGTTGACACTGCTTATTTCGCCGGTTATCGTGGGCAAAAACTCCACGAACCTTTTCCGATACCTAGAAACGAAAGTCAACTTGGAGCTGATTCGGACCGAGCGGATAAAAGCCAACCACACGCTGGCAGTTTACCGCGTGCTCGCAAACATTAATGTGTTGACGCCGCCCCATGTGGATAACGAAAGTCAACACGTGTAACCCCAACCCCAAACCCACATTTTCGTTTTTTCAGATATAATTGAGCTGAAAAGCAGTCAATAGAGGCCTACTCTAAAGGTTTCTGCGTAGAGTCAACATTAGGCTCCAAACATGACCGTATTTTTAATCTAATCTCGATATGCTTAATTAAAAAAATTAAAGCGCAAAGAAAGAAAAGAAAAGGAAAGTTTAGCTGAGGGTTTTCTTTCTCAGCTTCAGGGCGATTGCGGCTGCCATGGTGAAGATTGCGGTTGCGACGAGGATTAGTGGCAGGTTCTCTGGGACGACTGCTGCGGATGTGTCTAGGCCTATTGTGGGGTCATGTTCCAAGGTGTTGGCGCCGAAGTACGGGTATCCAATGAAGACTTGCATGTAATTGCCTGATGTCCTGTAAGCTGCCGCTACATTCACAGTGGATACTGCTCCAGTAGTTTGATTGATTATGGCCGCAGTATTTACGAAATCGAAGAACCCAGCTAGGGTTTTGTCGCCTGTTGCAAACTGTAACCTAAAGCTTCCGTTGAGTCGGTTATCTGTGTTCAACGGAACAGTTTGGGTTTGCTCCTCGTTCTGGACATGGATTCGCTGCCCATTTGCCATCATGTCAGTCATGGTAGAGTTGGCTTCAAGCGGGTCCACTTGCGCAAGGCCGCTACTATCAGGAACTCCAGTTTCAGGTTCGTTAGCGTCGGCTTGGGCTGCGGAGAGGTTTTGAATGTTTATGGTTGCCATGTCAGTCCATAAGGCTAAGCCGCCTTTGTGGAGAGGAATTGCTATATTGTACTGGTTTTGCATAGCTGAAAGGAAGCTGTTCATCTGGTCCAAGTTCCAGTTCCAGTCTCTTATTACCAGGTCCATCTTCATTTGTCCCGGCAACACCGTGTAATTATAGAGCCCGAAGGGTTGTTGCGTAGTTTGGTTAACGTAGAATCGGCAACGAATCACAATGTTGTCGTTTGCGAAACTGAATCTTGGTGGTGCATTCTGCAAAGTAAAGTTGAACGAGACGTAAGAAGCGCCGTCTTGCCCAACTGCGATCACGGGACCAGTTAAGGTCCACCTGCAGGATTCAAACGGGAGGAAAGACGGGTGAAAATTCGTTATCCAACTTAAGTAAGCGGTAGCAATTCTTGCACGCATCGACTCCATTCTTTGGTTGCCCATCCCCACGCCGACGCCATATTGGGTCATCATAAGGGATTGCATGGTCTGCGGGTTAGCTTCTGTGCTAGGCATGTAGTAACTCTGGTTAAGCGCCATGTACTCGACTAAGCCCACGTATTTGACAGCGAAGACTCGGCTAGAATCGTTCGTATAGTACCACAGGAACATGGGTTTCTGTCCGTTGGCTGGAAACAGTATGGTGATTAGTGAGGTGTTGATACGGTACCACTGTCCATCATTGTAAGTTTGAACCTGCCCAACTGGCACCGTTGACAAGAGCGAGACCGAGACGTTGCCTTGACCGATTTTGATTGCAGCATCCGTTTGATAAGCGAAAGCTGGAGAAACGGCGGCAGCCAAGATTATCATCAAGGTAACGGCGCAAAAGAAAGTATTTGTTCTTTTCATAAATTAAAACCAAAGTTAATATGCAAAAAGGATGCTTTAAGTCGTTCGTTTCCGTGCCTAAACAAGCAATCGCAGAACAGATATAGAGTACTGCGAAGGAAATAAATTGAGAGCAAAATGGTGATTATTGGATTTGACTTGGCAGGTGTCGAGACCCGTCCAACAGGTTATTGTAGGCTGAAGAAACTTAAAGCAGAAACTGCTTTGCTATATTCCGACGAAGAGATCGTGAAGATAGTCAAAGAAAATCAGCCCGAAGTGATAGCTGTTGACGCGCCACTGAGTTTACCGCTCGGAAGAAAAACAATTGAAGACCAAAATGGTGAGCACCTGAGAGAAAGCGACCGGGAACTCTCGCGCAGAGGCATAAAGTTCTTTCCAATAACGTTGGGCCCCATGAGAAAACTGACCACGCGTGGCATCCATCTGAAGGCAGTTTTTGAGGAGAACGGTTTTCGGGTTATTGAGGCTTATCCGGGTGGGGCTCAGGATGTTTAGGCATTCCCAGAAAGCAGCAGGGACTCGACAAGTTGATGGCAGGACTGGAGGCTCTGGGAATTACTGGGTTGCACAATGGGTTGAGTGACCATGAGCTTGATGCCGCTACATGCGCGTACATAGGGAAACTCTTTTTGGAGGAAAAAGCAGTCGCGTACGGACCAGCCAAAGACGCGATAATTATGCCCGCGGGTGAGAAACAGCACAAAGTTTAAGGTTTCTCTTCGGGTTTGGGCTGTTTTGGCGGCACAGCATATCTGTGTTTCTTCCAAATGTCCATAAACTTGCTGTAGTAATCGCAAGGTTGGAAAACGGGTGCGTAGGGTAGTTTTTCTTCTATGCCACATTTACATACGACGTAAACTTCTTTCTTGTTTGGGTCGCCCAAAATCTGCATGAGTTCTTTCTTGCATTGGGGGCAGTAGTAGGGTCCGTTGACCATTTGCTTGGCGTCTTTGACGAGAATTTTGATGCGGTTATGTGGCGTCCGATAAGATTTGTTTACGGGGCTCATGTGCGTAACCTAAGCAGTTATTTGAAGCGGGTAACTGGGAAATATACCCTTCTGCATCAATCATATCTTCCGCATCTAAAATTGGGTTTCAACATAGCCGTTCATAGTTCCAATATCGTTGTAACCCTTTTCGTTGTGTCCAAAACCCCCAAGGTCGGCTTTCCGTAGAGGTACCCGCAGACTTCTCCGGGACAAATGACAAGAGTTTTGCCATTCGCCTTGTTTACCTGGATGTGGGTGTGACCGCTGACCACTGCGTCGAAGCCACCGCAGTTTACAAGCACTTTTTGGAGTTTGGTCTCATCGCCATGAAGGAGAGCGATTTTGAAGCCCTCCACATCAACTTCCGCGAACCTTCCTCGAACTTCACAGTTTTTTGTTTCGATGAACCGTTTTTTGAGTAGTTCGTGGTCTCCGTCGTTGTTGCCAAAGACGCCGATGAGTCTGCAGTTAAGGGCTTTGAGTTTGGGGATGGTGAAAGGTGAGGTGTAGTCCCCAGCATGTAATACCAAACCGACTTTTTGGTCGTTCAAGAGTTTGACCGCTTTCTCCACCAGAGGCAGGTTGTCATGGGTGTCACTGATTAACCCGATTAGCATGCACATACTCCTTGAGACTTTTTCGTTTCGCGCCAAAAAAGGCTTTCCTTCGTCGGTCTACGTCAGTAATACGCGGATTATTACGAAACTCGACATAGGTTGCGGAGTGGAACACTGCTTAATATGTTAAACCCATAAGTCAGCTATAGAAAAGAACTCTATAGGAGAAACCGCAAATGACCCTAAAACCTCTTGACGCTTCCAAACGACGCGACAAACTTGTGATAATGGCTGAAATTATGGATATAGCACGAAACGGCGCACTGAAAACGCAGATCATGTACAGAGCCAACCTAAGCTTTAGTCAACTTAACGACTATCTCAAGCTCTTAGCAAACACAAGCCTTCTTTCGAAAACAGTTTGCGACGGAAAAGAGGTTTACCGCGCTACTGAAAAAGGCAAAGATTTCCTCTATAAGCACGTAGAAATCATGGAGTTGCTTAGTGAAGGGAAAACTATTGCAGGCGACATTAGAGTTCCATCCACATACCTATTAAGAAGATAAGAAGACCATGGAGAAATCTGAAATGAATATTGAACTTGGCGATAAAGAATTCCGCTGGCAAATAGTGAAAGCCATGCTGGACGAATACCCTGCTCTTAGAGAAAAAACAGAAACTTACCTCAAAACCCAAAAAAGGTAACCCACAGTTCTTGGCTTTAACTTCTCTGACGGCGATCGGAAAAGTTTACTATCGTTAACCGGGCTACGCTGCAAAACCATTTTAAACAATCACGCGACAGCACTGTAGAAGGAAAAAGCGGATGCCCATTAAAGCTATCCTCTTCGATATGTTCGATACTCTCGTTATGATTGAGAAGGAACATGCATTTTACAGTCCAGCCGTCAAAAGCATGCATACTTACCTCTCCGAAAACGGTTTGCAGACCAGCTTCGCAGACTTCCGAGACGCCTACATAGAAGCCCGAGATGCACTCTACGAAGATGCAGACGAAAAGATGGAAGAACCCCACTTTAACGTCCGCGTAAAAAACACCCTCCTAAAACTAGGTTATCACGCGGAAGCCCAAAGCGACCTCGTGCAGGGCGCCACCGACGCATTCTGCAGGGAATTCCGCAACTACACCCGCATAGACAAAAACGCAAAAGAAACCCTCAAAAAACTCCACCGCAAATATCGGCTTGGGTTAGTTTCTAACTTTGCCATTCCTGAATGCGTACAAAAACTCTTAGAACAAGAAAACCTAAACGACTTTTTTGAAGTTGTAATTGTTTCAGCAACAGTGAATAAACGAAAACCCCACCCCGAAATCTTCTGGCACGCACTCGAAAAACTAAAGCTCGAACCCTCAGAAGTCGCATTCGTGGGCGACACAGTTGACGCCGACATCATGGGACCAAAGCAGGTTGGTATGAAAACCATTTACATTGAACGCAGACCCCAAAAAGAACTCGAAAACCACAAACCGGACCAAACCATAAAAGCCCTCAAAGAACTCCCAACAGCCATCAAAAAACTCTAATCGCAAAACACTAAAAATTATTCTATCGTTAGTCAGAGCGAAACTCTGCTTAACTAATGGATCGATATTTAATGCTAATTGCGAAGAGTATTCGTCTGATTGGGATTATGAAACGCTAAATGTTGTAAGTGACACCAGTCTTGGAATATACGCGTAAGTTTCTTTGCCATCGTCAATCAGGTTTGAATTTTTTTGGCTTTATAAGGGAGGGGGTAGGCTTTGCGCGCAACAGGTCTTGGTGAGCTGGTTTCTTGGGTTTTTTCTTTGTTTGTGGCTATTTGTAGAGGGGGGGTAGGTTGCTGTAGGGTAAACGCGTT
>JADGNF010000043.1 GCA_017883615.1 Candidatus Bathyarchaeota archaeon | reverse complement strand
TCATCTCGTGGGGATCCTTCAATTGGGGATACATGCCCATGGAGAAAACCAGCATCTGGTAACTCATGGAAATCGTATAGTTCGCGCTCACTTTCCATGCGTCGTACTCCCACCTGACCGTATCAATGGTTCCACTCCAATAGGATCCAACGTTGCCCGACCCGGGGAGGGTCAGAAACTTCAGGGCGAATGCGGTTTGGGTTGTGTTTGAGTAAACGTCGAGTTGATTATCAGTGCTAGTCATGTTTTCTCCGTAGAAATTGGTGTAAGCCCAAATACCCGGATCCTCCTTCGAAGGGTCACTAGTGGGATTGGCCCAGTTTAATGCCCCTGGAACGTTTGCGACGTTAAAGTTTAACGCTGGATTGAGGTACTCGCTCAGGTAGAGGCTGGCATAGTCGAGGTCCCTGTTCACCGCAGAAATCTGCCAAGTAACAGTCACAGGGTATGAATCATTTTGGGCTTGAATGTTCTGTGTCAATATGAAACCGTCGCCCACATACTGCACACTAATTGTTTTGGGGTAGTCCCGCTCATCCATTGAAACGCTACGATTTAAGCTGGAAAGCGGAAAAGACTCATCAGTTCCATCTGGATCCCTGAAAGAGAACTGGGAATTAGCCAAAAGCGAAGTCACAGCTTTCTGCCAAACCATATCTATCGTGATGTAAGTATCATCTGTCGCGTTAGAACTAGCTTCGTAAACCCGCGTCATCGCCAACGGGTTCTCAAACTCATACGACATAGCTAAAACACATTCAGCCTTGACGTTCCAGTCAACGAGAGGGTCCGTTTGAGCAAACACCGTCCTGCCCGTGTAGTCGGCGAGCCAGTTACCGGGCTTCTCTGTTGCCACTCCTTGCATTGCGGGGTCAGGGAAATTCTGGTTAATCCAGTTGCCAGCTTGATACGCAGCTACGTCGGACGTTGAATAGTAATCGGCGACGCCGCCAACTCCTGCCGAAACAATTTGGAAACGCAACACCATCACAGTAGCCAACAAAACCACTATGGCAAAGGCTGTGATTTTAAGGAACTTGCGCTTCCAACCTGCGCGATTATTGAAATAAGCACTCCACACAGTGTCCAAAACGAAAGAAAGCGAAACTGCAGAAAAAACCGCTAACGGCGGCAACAAGAAATAAACAAACCGCGCATACGCGATGTAAATGCCAACTAGGTACGACTGAGAAAAGAACAAAGTAACCAGAAAAGTCAGAATCAGAAGCAGGTAGAAACCCAAAGATTTCTGCTTTCGCAACTCAAAGAAAGCGATCACCGAACCAACTAAACCAAAAAAGAGAATGAACCCGAAGTCCTGAACAAATGATGCAAAGTTTACATTGCCGATTTGGTACTTCATCACGGTTAGTTGGAAAAATAGGATGTTAACTAGTTGACCAAAGTAGGGCAAAATCGGGCGAACGTAATAAATCAGAAATGCTATGGCTCCGCCCATCAGGGCAGCAATTATCACTTTGGAGTTGGTTCCTCGCGATTTTATTAGCATGATTACGGCAAAGGGGGGAACAATGAATGCAGCCAAGAAGGTTGCAAGCTGATGGGACAGAACTACTGAAAACGCGAAAATGAACGCTATAAGCGTGTTTCCGATTCCTTTCTGAGGCACCGTCAAGTACATGATTGTCAGCGTGATAAATGCTAAGCTCAGGATGGTTGTGTATCCACCCCAAGCGTTAAGTTCAAAGAGCGGGAAACATAGAAGCATCAGAGCCGCAGCGAGGACGCCGGTTCTTTTTCCGAAAAACTTTGCGGTAACCACGTAAACAGACAAAACCACCAGCCAATCTACTAAGGCAGTGAAAGCACGCATTAGAACCATCGACTGACCGATGGTTGTGGCGCCCGTGAAGCCAATAAAAGCGTCCAAGGTGAGGTGATAGAGCGGAGTGTACCATGCGATATCGCCTATTTGTATTCGGCCTACTTTCAAAAAGTTTTCAGCTGTCTGCAAGTGAACCGCAGGGTCATTCCCCACAACAACCCCGTTTGCGCCAAGAAATGAAAAGAAAAAAGCGTAAATCAGTGCAGAAAACGCCACGATAAAGACTACTTCTAAGACCTTTGCACGCTTTTCTGCGTCAGCCAAGAAGCCAAGTCCCCTTTGCGTTTGCATCTCACTTCTGTACTACTTTGAATATGGCAACATCATAATTAATAAATACAAGGCTGAACGTGGGGTCTTTGGCAAATCGCGGTATCTGACCAATGTCTCTTAGGGCAACATAGGAAACGTTGTAGGCTGCCAAAGCTTGATGGTAATTGAAAACATCCAGCGGCAAATCAGTTACTTTGTTCGTTTTTGTTTGGGCATGTTGACTCATAATGCCTTGGTAATAGTAGAGTTGCTGCTGCCGATTTAAGTCGCTGCCCGCGTTAGCATCATAATGATAGACGCCCGCGTAAAGATTCAGTTCAGTGAAAGATTTGGCGTTCAAGCCATAAGTGAGTTCACAAATGCCAGTGGTATCAAAGTTTGAACCAGTCATGAAAGGCTGCCCTTCGGCAAAAATCAACTGTCCAGCCACTTTGTCCCATGTATTGAAAAAGCCCAAAGAGGTTCCGTTTTCTGCCTGAATTTCTGTACCTATCGTATGCAACGTAAACCTCAAGCTGACAAAGGTTACATCTGGACTAGAACTGGCAATCGACATGGTCAAGTTGGCGAAACCTATTCCTTTGTAAACTGTGGTTTCCTCCGTGAAGGTAAAGTAACTGTTTGCTCGGGTCACGAAAATGGAGGCGTAGTCGCTATTGTTCTCCATATGTTGATCGGTGACTGAAAGATCAGTTAAATCCATAAATTGTGAATTTCCTTTTTGATCCAAGAAAGTCGCAGTTATTTCAGTGTTGTCAAAAGTGAAGAAGCCATACGGGAAATATTGGTTGGGGAGCTTGGCATAGAAGTCAGGATTATGCCTCCCGATGAACCCACCATCTTCGCGAACCTGAATAATCCCATTATCCACTAAGAAATCCGTATCCAAAACTCGACTAGCCATCGTTGCAGGCGCAAACTCACGATTATTCGTAAGGTACTCAGGCGAAACTGCACTCAACGTTGGACGCTCAGCAAACCCGCCAAACCACCAGCCATACTGGGCGTCGGTTAAGAAAACAGCATTCGGTGCAGTGTTGTTTTTCGCCCATTGAATGGCGTCGTATTCGGGCTGGTTCATGAGTCGATAGAAACTCTGTAAACCTACGCCTTGAGCTGGTGGGGCAAAAAGACCCACCGACAGAAATGCATAGAGCACCAAGATAAGCGTGAAAATCAATGCAAAAGATTTCTCTTCAAGATGCGGCAAAACCCGACGCAGAGTTTTGTTGCTGCTTAATCTGATTTGTGGCGCCTGCTTAGCATGGGATGCCAACCAGCCTAATCCTTGACCGATGTACCTTGCCGAGTGGTAAAAGCCTAACCCGATAAGTATTATAATTGGGAGAATGACGAAGTAAAGGAATCGATTATAATCCGTATAGATCCCCACGAGGTACCCTTGAGTTAGGACGGTGGGAATAAACCACCATAAAACCAGCAACATTGTAGAAAGAGAGAAAAACTTTCCAGTGTAATACTTAGAGAAGGGGAAATAGAGGAAAACGAAAATCAAAAGCGGCACCACAATGTCCAACGGTAGCATCTTAGTTGCAAGCAGTGCCTCTTTGATGGCGGTCACCCCGCCAGTAAATGTTGACGCATCAGCTCCCAAGTAAGCGGGCACAACCTGAATTAGGAACGGAGCAATGGCAACCGCACCCAAGATGAGAGGAAGCACCCACAAAATTAACCCGCTTCGTCGTTCACCCATTCGCCCCGCAAAAACAAGAGTGAAAACAACGGTGCTCAATGTTATAGCTATGAACAACACTGCGCTAAGCGAATGCGTAAGGAATATGGCTCCTGAAACAAGTGATGTGACCACCAGAAACGCCACTACAGAAAACCTGTCTTTTTCCAAAAACAAATAGAAAGCTAAGGGAATAAGCATCACCGCTATCACGTTCGGGTAACCTCCCCACATCAACATCTCTAAGTCGAATCGAGAAACCGCAACTAGAAACGCAACGATCAATGCTGCCGAAGCATTCCAAATCTTACGCGTCAACAAGAAAGCAACGACGACTACTAATGATGAAAAAAGTGAAACAACAACCGTCTGAGCGGCATAATTATTCATGCCGGTGAGCAAAATTATGTATGAGGTAAATATGTGGTATCCTGGAAATGTTACCGAGGACCCGCCACCCATGTGGTAGTAGTTGTAAAGGAAATTCGTATTGCCTCCTTTTGTAATTGAGTCAATTATGCTGGCGTGAAGGCCGATGTCTGCTCCAGGCGGAAAAGTTTCCCGCAGCATCAAAACCACGCGGTAAACAAAGCCGAAGACTAGAATTAGAGCTAGCAGCAGGTAATTTTTAGGGGTTTTAGACATTAATTGCGTTCTTCAGCCACCGCGGTAGCATTCTTTTGAGAAAATGGTATTGAAGTCAAAGTTTAAATATGTATTCCAATATAAAACCCGACAGTAAAACATCCCAAAAAACCACACAGGTGAGTTTGAAAATGTCATGGCTTAAATCTATGATGGAAAAGGAACCACCAGAACCAACAAATCCAATCGCAACCGTTGTTATCGGCAACATTGAACCCGACATGCACGACACCGCAAAAGAGGCAGTCCGCAAGTCACTCAAACGTGCAGGCTTCAAAACAATCGACGCAGGCAAAAGCGCTCCAATTGATGTCTTCGTTCAGAAAATTAAAGAAAACAACGCCACCCTGCTGGCACTCTCAGTTAACACCGTACCAGCAAAGAACCAACTGCCAAAATTGCTTGAAGCAATAAAGGCAGCAGGCTTAAACGTAAAAATCATAATGGGCGGCGCCGCAGTTAAGAAAGAAGACGCAGACGCAATCGGTGCATTCTTCGGTAAGAACAAAGAAGAAGCCCCAGAAATCGCAAAGAAAGCAATCGCAAAATAAACTCCAAGTCGGATGACTTAGCATGAGAAAATTTAATACTCCGCAGAAAATCTACGACATTGGCAAATTCAAAGTAGGCGGTCAACCAGGAGAACTGCCAACTTTTCTCATCGGCTCAATTTTCTGGCTAGGCCAGAAGATGGTTCAGGACGCTAACAAAGGCATTTTTGACGCTAAAGAAGCAGAACAAATTATCAACACGATGCACACTCAAAGCGACATGACCGGTGTCCAATTCGCGTTCGACGTGGTTGGAACAACCGAGGAAGCCTTCGGCAAATACATAGACTTCGTTGCGAAACACAGCGACGCCCCAATCATGGTCGATGCAATGAGCCCAAAGACAAGAATGGCTGCAGCCGACATGGTTAAAAATATGGGCCTCGCAGACAGATGTCTCTATAACTCCGTCTACAAAGGCGAAACCGATGCTGAACTTGCCAAACTGAAAGAAAGCGGAATCAAAATGTCTATCGTGCTTGCTGACAACCCCAAAGATAACAGCCTCGAAGGAAAAATGGCAGTCATCCAAGAAGCATTAGCACTCGCAGACAAAGCAGGAATCACCAAGCCGTTGATTGACACAGCCATTCCCGCATTCGCACCAGACATGGGTACCGCAGTCAGAACCATACCCATCATGAAAGAGAAGTATGGTCACCCAGTAGGCTTAGGCAGCGGAAACGTTGTCACCACGATGGGTTGGGTTAAAGCTCATGTTGCAAAAGAATTCCGATACGGCTGCCGAACCGCCACAAACTCTGTCATGCAAACGATGGGCGCAAACTGGCTAATGATTGGCCCCGCTGAACAAGCTGAATACGTATTCCCCGCCGTCGCTGTCGTCGACTCGTTTATTGCTTCTGCTGGTGCAGACTTAGAGACCAGACCGCTTTCCGAAGATCACCCGATCTTCAAGCTGTTCCTCTAAATTTCCCTTTTTATTTTTTGATTTAGTAAGGACAAAAGAATCTTGAAACCGAACAGATGGCTCGAAATAATTGTTGGTTACACAGTTATAACGTTACTTTGTGTTTATTTGATTCCTGCTGATTCCGCGGTTTGGGCGGTTAGAATTGTTTTGGCGTTCGTTTTTTTGGCGTTTTCCCCCGGATATTGTCTAATTAATTTCCTTTTTCAGGATGGCCAGTTTGATTTTGCAGAATTGCTCGTTCTTTCGGTTGCTTTGAGTTTTAGCT
>JADGNF010000009.1 GCA_017883615.1 Candidatus Bathyarchaeota archaeon | reverse complement strand
TGGGATATACCGAAAAGATGCCATGCAACCCCAAGGACTAAACAACAGCTGCACAACCGAAATGCAGTATTGGCAAAGCGGCCTCAAATGCTACGAAGAAAGCTGCCAAGAAAACACCTGGCACCCCGACGGCGTCTTCATATCTCATGCCCACGCCGACCACATAGGACACGTCCCCTTCTTGGGAAACCTGCCCATCTACTGCAGCGACGAAACCAAAAAAATCATGAACGCAATCAGCCAAATCGGAAACCTAGACGGCTACGACGGCGACCTAACAAAAATCGAAACCCGCCAAATCGCACAACAAGGACCAAAAGCCTGTTTCCCAGAATCATACACCATCAACAGACAAGAACCAACTAACAGAAACTTCAAAGTCCTAACCCCAACAACCAAAACAAACGTAACTGACAACATGAAAATCACCGCTTACAACGTAGGACACTCCATACCCGGCTCAATGTGCTGCCTAATCGAAACAGACGACAAACAAATTCTATACACAGGCGACTTACGTTTTCACGGAAGAAACCAACCCGACCTAAGCGCCCTAAAAGACCTAAGACCAGACGCCATGATTTGCGAAGGCACAAGAATAGACCAAAAAAACCCCGACGACGAATTCACCGTCGAACAAGACCTCGCCTGCCTCGCAGACGAAACAAAAGGCCTAGTCATGGTCGGCTTCGCATGGAGAGACATAGAACGCTACGAAACAGTAAAAAAAGCCGCCCAACAAAGTGGTCGAACTCCAATATTCGACCCCCGCGTCGCATACCTCCTCGCCAGACTAGGAAGAGACATTTACGCTGAAGGCGCCGGCGTTTTCCTGGAAAGAACAGACAGCCTTCTCTATTCGCCCTCAGACTACATGAACGCGAAACACGACCTTGGACCAATGGATAAAGCAGAATGGAACGCCAAAGAAAAAATCACCGATACAACACACCTAAAAAAGGGCACAAAAGCAAGTGACATCAAAAAAGCACCCGACAAATACGTTCTCCACCTAGACTACTACCGCTTCAAAAACCTCTTAGATCTCGACCCACCCGAAGGCTCAATTTACATTAGAGCACAATGCGAACCCTTCGATCCCGAAATGGAGCTGTCCGAAAAAAGAATGATCAACTGGCTCAGACGCTTCAAAATCAACCAAAACAACGGCTACAAGCCCCTCCAAATACACGCAAGCGGACACGCCAGTGGAAAGGAACTGTTGGAATTCATAGAAACCGTCAAACCAAAAAACCTAATACCTGTTCATACAGAAAAACCGCAGCTTTTCAGGAACAAAACCCGAAGAGTCACCAGAACCAAACCAGGCGCAACAGTTAAAGTCTAGCACAATTCCGAGCTTAATTCAACGCTAAGCAATAGAACGACTACCTTTTTTCATCGTGAAGACTAACAAACAAGGGACAGAGACTACTGATCCTTAACCTAAAGATTCTATCGGACTATTTTACGCATTTGTTACACTTTGAGGTCTAATTACTAAGGAAGACTTATCCATGGTCGCCATTTCAAAAAAGTTCGTGCTCTTAATGGCGTGTCTTGTGCAGCTTGCTTCACATTGATAACAAAAAATACACCGATCAAGCAGAAACATCGGTCGATTCTTTCCGTCAACCTCCACCATTTGGATAGCTCCCGAAGGGCAATCACGACTGCAAAGTCCACAGCCTATACATAAACTTAGGTCAAACGACTGCTTGCCTCTGAAGCCTTCCGCAGGGACAAATTTTTCAAAAGGGTACTCGCGTGTTGCTGGTTTCTTAAAGAGGTAACTAAACGCTTCTCTAAAAATGGATCTTTTGATCTTCTCTCCACTTTTCTCAAACACTCCGATCACCTCCTTTAGGTTTGAAACCAGCCTAGATATCGATGATCGCAACCTTATTTGAAAGGTGACTGTGACGATTAAGTAGGTTCAGGAAGAAGTGGCTGCTTATCCTATTTTGACAGTATCCGAAGCTTGAAGGCAAACGTTTGTTATTGCCGTCATATGCGGATTGCACTGCCAAAGAATCACCAACATACCAGAGCCGAACTATGAGTCGATTCTGCTGCACTATAAGAATAGTCAAACATAATAAAAAACCTTTCTGAAACTTGCAACAAATACTGGAATATAGTGACAAATGTAGAAAAAACCAACTACATTGTGCATGAGGAAACAACACGGAAAAGCCTCATTTCAAGCGATAAATCAATCCTTGATACGGCTTGCGTTCAACTTTAATATAATGAACACAGATAGAAGTAAACAGAAACACATAGGTGAACATTATTGGCCGACTTAAAAGATTGCCCCTTCGGATTCGACATAAAAAACGACTGCAAAAACTGCGATTACTCCGACACCAACCATTACGACCCGAAAAACAAACAATGTGTAAAAAGATAAATCACTAACGGCATTGCGATTTTGAAGTGGTGACTTGGTTGGAACATTCCCCAGCTACTCTTGTTTCAATTCAGAAAGCAGTAGACGCTTGGATTGGCCAGTTTGAAGAAGGCTACTGGCCGCCGCTATCAATGCTTGCCGCAGTAACTGAAGAGGTAGGTGAATTAGCGCGAGAGATAAACGACCGGGAAGGATACAAAAAGAAACGGGCGCCAAACAACCCAGATTTGCGTTTGGAAATTGCAGACGTTCTCTTCGGTTTGGTTTGCATTGCAAACTACTACCAAGTTGACTTAGACGAAGCGTTCAAAGCGGTTTTGGAAAAGTACACCAAACGCGACATGAACAGATGGACAAAGAAGAACAAGGATACCAGATAGCTGTCAGAAATACCGCTCTGATCGTTTCGAATCACTATTCAACGTTGATTAAAATTTTGGTTTAGCCGCTTTCGCGTAAATTTCAACCTTAACCTGTTTAGTCTCGGGCTTTCCCAGAAAATCTTTGAGATTGCCGTTCCAAAGAGGCTTGGCGTTTGCTGTATACCCCACGGTTTGCGCAATCCCTCTCCATAGGAGCGCTTTGTCGTAGTCTCGGGCGTCTTGAGGCATAAACTGGAAAATCGACTTAGATGCGACGATGACGAGTTTCTTTTTCATCCGAGAAACCGCCACGTTCAACCGATTCATGTTTAGGAGGAAGTCGCTTTCGCCCCGTACGTAATCGGGGTCACTTACTGTTGAAGAGATGATTATGAAATCTCCCTCGCCGCCCTGATAGCGCTCCACCGTGTCCACTCTCACGGTTTTGCCGATGTCTGAGAGCATGTTTTGCAAAAGTCCCCGTTGCGCATTGTGCGGAGTAACAATGCCTACTCCCTTTATTGGCGAGTTGCGAACCAAAGAGTCAATGATCTTTGCTTCTACTAGGTTTGACTGGAAACTCTCGGCTTCATCGTGAACAATCAGCACAAACACGTTATTAGGCTCCAAAGCAATCTTCAAAGCTTCAGTCGTAGGGGTCCCAGCAGGCAGAGTCTCCTTTTGGTCTGAGCGGAAATCAATGCCGTCTTTCGCGTAAACCCATTCTCTTAGAAACTCGGCGACAACTTCATGGCACCTGTGGGTTTCGCTAAGCCTCTCAACGGGAATATCCGCCTTGAATTTGCTTTCAACGTGTTCAATACCGAGGTCTTCCTGCCTAAGCAAACGCAGAAAATCCTGCGCGGATAGAAACGAAGCCATTTCTTCAATGGTTCGGCGGTCCTCTTTCTCCCAGTTGTGAGCTTGAATCGGTGGCAACTGCCGATGGTCTCCAGCGACAAGTATCTGGGCGTTTTTGGTTATGAAGGCGCCTGAAAGGATTAGTTCGGGGAGCCGCATCATGCTTGCTTCGTCTAAAACGAGGAGGTCGAAGAAGCCTTCGCCCCATGGAGGTTCGCCGTCGCCCATTTTTTTCATAAGCCCGTACATGCCCGGCGGGGTAACGCATAGGATGAGCGGCAAGAAACTTGAGTCATCGGAGGTCAATGTTTTTTGGCTGGATAAGCATTTTTTCAGTTCCGCTATTCCTTTTTCATCCTCGTTATAGTTTAGGTACCTGACTCCGTCAATGACGTTTGTTGGAGGTTCTCCGCTTAAAACCCGGTAGATTCGGAGGTCAGCCAAATCTTTGTCGCCCTGCTTGCCAAAGCCTACCCAAGAATCCGCAAGCTTAGTCACGAACTCATGGATTGCCTTGTGAGTGGGCGCAACCATCAACACTCGACACCTTGAAGCCCGGTGGGCAGCCACATGAGCAAGCACTGCCATCTGCAATGTTTCGGTTTTGCCTGTTCCCGGTGGACCTTGAAGCAAAACTATCTGCTCTGGACCAAAAACGCGTTCGATAAACTTGCTTTGTTCAGGTTTTGGCGGAAAACGCTTGTTCTTAGTCCAATTAAGGAACGCTTCGGCGGGCTGTCTTGGCAAGGAGACATGGGCTGAGCGTTCGTTTTTGCCAGTTAAGAATCCCGAAAGCAAAGTGTACAGTTGGTTGTTGGCGGCGTAGTCCAAGCATTTCACGGCCCTCTCCGAAACAATGTCGTCCGCTAATTCGTCTAGGATATAGGTTCGTCCAACCTCAAATAGTTGCATGCACCTGTTTTTGGCTTTCTCAGGGTCATTTGTGGGCAGGTTGTGCCAGGAGCTGTATTTTCTGCTTTTGCCGCTGGGCCAACTCACTACCTCTACTGTTATTTCCATTTTTCGCAAATCAACTTTGTTGACGATGACGCGTGCAGACTTCTCGACTTGTGCAGGAGACCGCTCTTGCGCCTCCTCAAATAGCCCCTGCTCGTTGCGCCTAACTTCGGTTACGATGAGCCAGTCGCCTGAACCGGAGTTGTCGGAGCCTTTAAGCCTGCAAGCGTTTGCAGCGCGGTCAGCGGTTTGCAACCCTATGTCTGTATAAACCATTCGTCCCTTAACAAGGAAGTCCCGTTCAGCTTCCTCCACGTGTGTGCATTCAAAAATCACGGATCTTCCCGAAGCGACCCTTTGATACGGCAGCAAGGCGTAGTGTTGGTACATTTCTTGGCGTTTAGCAAAGTATTCTAAGTCGAGGAATTCCCTGCAACTTCGCTCCAACGTGGCGGGTCCCAGCGTGAATTCTGCTATTTTGGGAATAGCTATTGGTTTCTTGCCTAAACGGCGGTTTCTTATGGTCATTGACCGCTCTATACACTCTAACGCCTGGCAGAGTTTGGCGCCCATTAAGGTCAATTCTTCATCGGTGATTCTTCTGGTTTTGTGAGGGTAATCGCACCACATGCGTTTTTCAAGTAGAACCTTCGCCATTCCTTTCTCTTTAGTGTTGTCGAGACGTCCTTTCGCGGCCCACATGTATTCGATAGGGATTTGGTTTCCGAAGCGGGCACGTGTAGGATAAGATCCGTCTTTGCGTCGTCTGTCTTCAAATCCATGAAGAAAAGAAATTGACCCGTCTTGGTTTCTTGTGAAGGGTAAGGAGTAATTGAAGAGTCCATCGTTGAACATTGCTCGAAGGTCTGCCTGCGTTCCATCCTTTCGTTTGACCCTCCATTGGTCCCAATCAAAGTAGCAAGCTTGGTCCAATACAGGCAAAAGCCCCGAGCTGGGGCACCCTAAGGCTTTCCTAAGCATAACTTCATTTTGAACAATGGAAAACATGGGCTGATCTATGGCTTGTCTTAAGCCAAGTAGGTCTCTCACCGCTCGAGCGCTCATTAAGGACGGTTGGCGCCGCACGGCTTCCATGAGTACGTCCCGTTCGTGCTGAGTGTAGAAGTAGAGATGGATTGGGGCTTCGTCGGGGCTGCTGACTTGTGTGGCGATTTGGGTTATGGCTTGGACTACGCCGCTGAAAAATTCTTCCAGCATGTTCCGCTCCTCGTCCACACATACTTGTCGGTTATCCACGAGATGGTTGATGATTTTGGAAATGCTGAGCGGTTCGCCGGGGTATCTTGTGCAGCTGACTCGGGCACTTATCATGGAAACAATGTCCAGCATGTAGTCCCATTCAACGTGGAAGTATACACGTATCATGCCGTCAGGTCTAAAGAGGAGCGCTGTGTCAAATCCTTCTTGAGGACCATCTTCGGGTAGCCCTCCGTACCCTGTGCCCGTGAGCCAGGGCATATACCTTGACTTGTTAACAAACGGGCTGTTGAGTCTAATTTTAGAGAGCATGAATTGGGCACGCTGGATTAGCCTGTCAATTTTCGGTCCAAGAACTATGTCTGTTGAAAGCTCTTTGACTTTTTCGGGGTTTCTAGCGAGAATTTCCTTGAAGCTGTATGGGCGTTGGGCAGATGCGTCTGGCACGTACTTCAAGCGGGCTAGGTCTTCCAATTGTTTGATGCCATATTGTTTTAACGCGTTTTGTTCGCCCCGGCTTAAGTTTAGTAGGGCTATGCTTTCTTTCTCTACGGCTTGGACAATGCAGTTTTCGTTGAAGCCGCAGTTGTCGCATCTCCAGCAAAGCTGGTACTCCACATCGGCGAGCGGCGTTTGAGAAATTCTGTGGAGTTCCCCTTCTTTGTTTAGGAGTCTTTCAACGTCTTGGATGAGGGGTTCAAGCCTAAATGGTGGGAGGTCGTTGATGTTGGTTTTCTCTAAATCTGACTCTTTATTGATTACTGCCCCCTCGAGGTCTATTCTCGTTGCGAGGTCACCAAGTCCCTGAGAAAGGAGCAATGCATAGATGGCTACTTGGATTCGGTGGGCGGTTTGCTCTTTCCATGAAGCTTTGATTTCAAAAATGCTAACCTTAACTTTGTCATTCTTGGAGGGCCAAATTCCAATCAGATCCGCGCGTCCTTTAACTTCCCAGGCGCCCACTCTGCCTTTCATTGGTGCCTGATAAATCAAAACCGGCTTGTGGTCGCTTTTACTGGCGGACAGTTGTTTTTCAATAATGTCCCGGATGATTTGGAGGGATTGATTCCAGGCTTCCTCCCAACCTCCAAGAAGCCGTGGATCAATGAAGGTCAAATCATGGTATTCGATGGCTTTCGTTTGAAGCTGGGCTATTTTGCTCTTTTCTAGTTCCCGTCCGGAGCCATAAAGCAGTGGGCTCAGCGGCTTAAACGCACCGGGCCACCTTCGGTTTTCGTCGTCGTGATTTCCGAGTTTGAGTTTGAAGTAACGAGGGCAGCAGTCAAATCGGATGAACTCGGCAATTCCAGAGGCATCCAGCGAAGGTAAGCCACCGGTTGAGATGGTATTTGCTTCCTTTGTTTTCGAGTCTACGGGGTCATTGTTTTTTTCGCTCAACCGTTATTTCATCTCGTCCTGAAACTTCATTGTTTACCGCTTAGGCGGATAAAAGCCTAGTTGCGTTGTCCAAGTTAAAAGCAGTTAGCAAGAAAAGCAGTTATTTGTTCCAATTTTCATTTGAGTTGTCAAGCTTGGTGGGAAGATGCCTTCAAAAGACTATGAGGGGGCGTTGCATTTTGTTTCGAGCCAAAACGGCTTTCCAGAAAGAAAATCCGTTAAGAACACGGCGAACTCGTGGTTGTAGGTGTAGTGCATTGTGATTTCTTCGCCTACCAGAACCTGCCCGCTTTTTGGTAGTTCTTTTGCGATTAGCTCGGCTACGCCTACATTTCTGCCTCCAGAAAGAACCTTTGCTTCTAAGTACTCTGCGGCGTCGGTAAACTTTCTACGCACCTCAACCACCCACCGACCTTCATCAATAAAAGGTCCAGCAACAACGTCGTCGTTCGCCGAGTATTTTGATATGAAACTCTCGCATTCTTTGCTAAACTCCAATGGCGGACCAAAATGCCGCTTTACCGAGGACAAAATCCGTTGCTCCACTTCAAAAACTAAAATTGTTACTTCCGCATCATCTTCACTCCAGGCTGCGTCTCGAAGAATTCTGAAATCCGCAAGTTCGAGTTGCTTGCTTAGCGCTTTTCGGGTGCGGTGCAGTTGACCCCAAAGCACATCAGGGACGGCTTCGAGACCGCCAAAAGCTAAGAAAATTAGTGAAGATCCTCTGCTGGCGATTGTTTCTTGGAGTTCTTCGATGCTTAGCGGGTGCGTTTTTAGGGGGTAAAAGAATTCGTCCGCGGGCTCTTTTAGGAAAGCTTGGCTTGCAGCAGCGAAAACGTGGAGTTTTTGGGGTTGGACGGCTGAAGCTACGTTTCTGGCTTTGTCTACGGGGTCGACGACTACAAGGGGTTCTGAGAATAGACGTTCTAGTTCTTGTTGTTTGTCTTTGTAGTAGTTTTCGATGTCGACGGTGCGTTTAGGTTTGTGGTTTGCGAATGCTTCCAGCACTTTTGTGAATGTTCCGTAGTGGAGAACTAGGAGTTCGCATAGGTAGCCGCTGAACCCGCCGATTTTTATCTCTGCTCCGTAGACGCTTATGCCTTTCATGAATCGTTTCAGCAAACGGATGTCTCCGTGTTGCGCTTTGCTTAGGTGAATGTTGATGTAGTCAGTGTGGTAGGGGGTGCGGTCGGTGGCGCTTAACCATTCGCCAGGTTTCGACAGATAACATGGAACGATGTTAACTCTAACGCTATCTACAAAGGCTTCAAGATATGGATGCTCCGCGAATCGCTCAACCTGTTTGGAGCCTTCGGTTGCTTTGCGGGCAATTTTCAAAGCTAACTCCCCCAAAGACTTGCGCGGAATCGAAGGTGGCAGCCGCATGAAGACGTCGATGTCGGGATCTTCTTTTAGCCACGTGTCCTTCGCGAGGGAGCCCTCCACCCTAACTACAGCTTCCATGCCGGATTCGACACACGCAGCGGAAACCTTCAGCTCAAGTTCATGAGCAAGATGGTCCTTTTTTGCTCTGTCTTCTTGGGTAGGTGTGATTTTCTGCAGGATTTCGCTTGTTACTTTGTCTATGTTTTTTTGCATGAGTTTACCTTGAGATTATTTTGGGCAGTATTCCTTTAACGTGGAGTAAATAGGTCCATTAGGAGTTAATTCACTTCGTTTCAACCGCAGGCACTTTGCTTCGATTGTGCCAAAGTCGTATTTTGCGTTTTTCGTGATCAAGTTTGCAAGTTGAGCTTTGTTTTTTGCCGACCTTACACGTGCGATTGTGAGATGTGGGCTAAAGGCATTTCTTTCAGGCTGCAATCCTAAACCCAGAAGTTTGGGTTCTATTTGGCTGACGACATTTTGCAATTGTTCTGCGCCTATTGTTATGCCTGCCCAGAGGACCCGCGGATAACTTAGATTGGGGAAAACACCTAACCCTATCAACTGAACGGGGAACGGCTTGAACTTTGTTTGTTGCATCTCCATGTAAATCTTTTCCACCATGTTCTTGGTGATGTCTCCTAGGAAACGTATGGTCATGTGGATGTTTTCGGGTTCAACCGGTTTTAGGTCCGCGCCTGTTTGAGCGGCAAGCGTTTGCATGTCAGTTAACCGCTTCTTGACTTCTGGGTTAGAGATTTCGAAAGCTAGGAAGGCTCTCACGAATTCGGACATGGCGGTTCCTCACTTATTCCCAGTGTGTTCCTGCGCATAAATGCTTTGTCAAAACCGGGCTGCACGGGTGTAGTCTGTAGCATTATTTTCTCTGCAGTGGCGCGTTTTCTTGCATGAAATTGTTTGTGTTGCAAACGCTTTTAAATCGTGACCGTGCTCCTACAGTAGGACAAGGAACAGGTGCACATATTGAACGCTAACAAACTAGTTATCGGGCTAACTGGAATGCCTGGCTCAGGAAAATCGCTCGTAGTCAAGGCAGTTCAGCAATCAGGTTACGCCGTCGTTACTATGGGTGACGTGGTGCGGGAAGAAACCGCCAAACTTGGACTGGAGCCTACGCCTGCAAACATAGGCAAAGTCATGCTTGAATTGAGAAAAACAAATGGCGATGGGGTTGTGGCAGAAAAATGTTTGCAGAAAATCAAGCAGAACGAAAGCCCCAAAATAGTTGTTGACGGGCTACGGAGCTACTTGGAAGCTGGCATTTTTCAAAAACACCTGGCAAACTTTATTCTAATTACTGTTCATTCCTCCCCGCAAACTCGCTTCGAAAGGCTTTCCACCCGAGGGAGAAGTGATGATCCCAAAAATTGGGACGTTTTCCATGAGCGCGATTTGAGAGAACTGAGTGTTGGGATAGGAAATGCCATCGCGTTAGCCGAATACGTTATTATCAACGACGGTTCCAAAGAGGAGATTGATGTTAAAGTAGCGGAAGTGTTGCGGAGGGCAGAGGAAAAACGAGCGAAGTCACTGTAAATATAGAAGTGGATGTTAACCCAACCGAGTCTGAGGAGAAAGTTAGGAAAGCAATCTCGAATGTTTTGGGCGATGTGTCTTTTGAGGTTAAGTCTGCCCAGAAAGGCATCGTATTAGCTGCTCATTCGAAGGGGGTGGAACCGCTTGTTACGTTGGGTAATGTGCTTCGGAGGGATCACATTCGTGATGCTTCTAGGAAGGCGCTTCATCATGCGATTAGGGGTTGTAGTCTTGTGTTTTATTTGAATAAGCAGGCTGCGTCTGCTGGTCACGTTTCGTTCTCTGAGGCTGAGGCGGAGTCTCCGCTTGGACCTATAAGAGTCGTTGTTGTGGTTGATGATCCGTTGCAGCTTATTGACTGGTTAGCGCCTAGAACGAGCAAGTCGGAAGGTTAATGTTTGATTGAGAATGCTTCGGTGACGCATCGTGGAGCTGTTTTGTTGGGTAATTGGGTAGCTTGTGATGCGTATGCTGAGAATAGGCCGGTGCGGGTTGTGACGCATGCTCATGCGGATCATACGGGTGGGTTGAGGTGGAGTTTGCGGGAGTGCCAAAAGGTTCTGATGACTGAGGCGACGCGGGATTTGATTGAGGTTTTGCAGGGTCCGTTGGGTGCGAGGCTTAAGGATATTGAGACTTTGGAGTATGGTAAGTCTTTGCAGTTTGATGGGGAGCGGCTCACTTTGCTTAAGGCTCAGCATATTTTGGGTGCGGCTCAGGTTCTGGTTGAGTCTGAGGGTGGTGAGCGTGTGGCTTGGACGGGGGATTTTAGGTTGGATGGTACCTCTCCGCTTGTTGATTGTGACACGCTTGTTGTTGAGTCCACTTATGGGAGTCCTAGTTGCCGGAGGTCGTGGGATGTTGATGTGCGTAGGCTTCTGGTGCGGATGGTTGAGGAGCGGCTTAAAGGCGGTGCGGTTTACGTTTTTGGTTACCATGGTAAGTTGCAGGAGGTTATGCAGATATTGCATGATGCTGATGTTTCGGTGCCTTTTGTGATGCCTGAGAAGGTCTATGAGGTTTCCAGAGTTTGTGAGCGTCATGGCATGCGGTTGGGTTGTTTGACGTTGTCTTCGCAGAAGGAAGGTAAGATGTTGCTTGAGGAGAACTTGCCTTGTGTGGCGTTTTATCACATGAATAGTCGCGGTAATGTTGGCTTGGGCAGCGAGCGGATATGTGTTAGCGGATGGGAATTTCATAAACCTTGTAGGCGCGTCGGAGAGAAAGAGCACATAATCGCGCTTAGTGACCACTCAGACTTCGATGGGTTGATTGAGTATGTGCGGCAGGCTAAGCCTAAGCGGGTCATAGCAGAGAATCATGGGGGCGGGCATGGAGAAACTTTGGCAAAGGAGATTCGTAGGCGTTTAGGCATTCCTGCGGTTGCGATGCCTTGCAAGAGTTATCAGTCGACTTTCTCTTGATTTGTGTGGGTGCACAACGGAGGAGGAGGGCTCTGGTTTGTATATACATTTTCCACGTATAGCGTATATACAATCTGTCGATATTGTTGAATTATGACTTAACTTTTCGGCGTTTTCTGTTTTGATTTTTTGTGTAGAACAAGTTAGCATCAGATTCCCATGTTGGCTGGTTTCTATTTCTTGTTAATAGTAGTAGTGGGTATTTTTGCAAAATACTACTTCTGGCGGGTTGCGGTTTGGGATTTGTTTTGCTTTTGGGTTGGTTTTTGGGGTTTTGTTAGAAGTGAGTGCGGAAGCATCCACTACTTCTCGCTTAGGGGGTTGGTTGGTTTTGGGTCTGTGCGTGGGCAAAGTGGGAGGGGGGTGGTCGTTGTATATACGTTTTGATATACAATCGTATATACGCGGTTCGGCTTCGTTGATGCACCTTCAATTCAGATTTCCAACTCTGACCCTAAACGCCCAACGCAAAACGTTTTGCGTTGGGTGGGTCAAGACTTAAAAGCTGACATGAATATGTTAGAAGTCTGGTGCAACAAATGACTAAATCTTCAGCTATTTCAGGATTCTACAAACTTACACCAAAAGAACGCTTAGCCAAAGTCAAGGAATTCGCCGATCTAACCGACGAAGAATCCGCAACCCTATCCAACACGGGCGCCTTACCTATGGAAGTCGCGGACCGCATGATAGAAAACGTCGTGGGCGCCTTTCCGCTCCCGTTAGGAATGGGCGTTAACTTTCAGATTAACGGAAAAGACTACCTCGTACCCATGGCGATAGAGGAGCCTTCAGTTGTTGCGGCGGCTAGTTACGCAGCGAAGATGGTTCGCGACAACGGAGGATTCCACACCAGCAGCACCACACCAGTTATGATTGGACAAATACAAGCAGTCGGCATAAAAGATCCTTACGCTGCCAGGCAACGCGTTCTTGGCGCCAGAGCGGAGATTCTAAAGAAAGCTAACGATCAAGACCCAGTTTTGAACAGCTTTGGTGGAGGCGCCAAAGATTTGGAGGCAAAAGTCATCCAAACCACCCAAGGCGACATGCTCATCACCGAACTGCACGTGGATTGTCGCGATGCTATGGGAGCGAACGCCGTGAACACGATGGCCGAAGCTGTAGCTCCGATGATTGAGCAGCTCACAGGCGGGAAAGTTCTCCTCAGAATAATCACGAACCTTGCGGTTAATCGGCTGGCGCGTGCATGGTGTTTGGTTTCTAAGGAAGCGGTAGGTGGAGAAGCCGTTGTTGATGGAATAGTGAATGCCTCTGCGTTCGCCGCAGCTGATCCCTACCGGGGCGCAACCCACAACAAGGGCGCCATGAACGGCATAATCGCAGTCGTGGTAGCCACCGGCAACGATCACCGGGCTATCGAAGCAGGTGGACACGCGTACGCCGCAAAAAATGGCGCTTACACGACACTCTCAAAATGGGAAAAGAACGGCAACGGCGACCTAGTTGGCTCAATCGAATTGCCAATGGCAGTTGGACTCATAGGCGGCGCAGTGAAGACTCACCAAACCGCCAAAATCTGTATGAAAATCCTCAACGTCAAATCAGCCAACGAATTCGCCGAAGTCCTCGCCGCAGTCGGCTTAGCCCAAAACCTAGGCGCACTACGCGCCTTATCCAACGAAGGCATTCAACGAGGCCACATGTCGCTTCACGCAAGAAACATAGCGGTCCAGGCAGGCGCCACCGGAGCACTGATTGATCAAGTAGCTGAGCGCATGGTGAAAGAGCGAAAGGTAC
>JADGNF010000042.1 GCA_017883615.1 Candidatus Bathyarchaeota archaeon | reverse complement strand
TCGTTCTTTCGGTTGCTTTGAGTTTTAGCTTGGCAGGAATCTCAGGGCTCTTCCTTGGGTTGTCGCCGGTTGGCATAACTGTCACATCGATTGTGGTTACCGTTAGTGGCATGGTTTTGGTCTTGGGAACACTGGCTTACGCAAGAAAAGTCGGGTTGCTCAAGACACCAGCGTTTAAATTGCAAATCCGCAAACCACGTCCTCTTCCGTAAGCAGCTAATTCTCCCGAAATAGCTTCTCCGATTTCGAAGAAAAAGTCGTAGTTACTTTTTGCAATCAAGTTTTCAGACTAAACGGTAAAAGTTACGAGAGTCTTAAGTGCATCGCCCTCAAAGCGTATGCAGCAGATGTCTTTAAGCCTGCCTTACCGTAAACTCCGCCTCGGCGCATCATCTTGAAAACGTACCCTGGACGCAGGTAAAACTCCTGATAAGCCTTGTAGCGTATCTGGGCAAGCTTCTCCATGCTTAGCCACGGGGTTTCAAACGTCGGATTCGCGGTGTCATACTTGTCGAAGTCCGTTACCCGTAGCCATCCCTTCTGCTTAACCTGCTCATACATGGGCGTTCCAGGATAAGGAGTCGCAACGTAGAAGCCGACGCTGTCCGGATTCAACTCTTTTATGAATCGAATCGTTTGACGCGCCGTTTGCTCCGTTTCTCCTGGGAAGCCAATAACGGTATTTGCAATAGTCATCAAGCCAACCTTGTTGGCGGTTTTGAACGCCGTCCTGGTCTGGTCCAGTTTGATGCTTTTATTCATGGCACCAAGGATAACTTCGGAACCCGACTCAACCCCAAGCCAAACGCAAAAACAGCCTGCGTCATGCATGGTTTTGAGCATTTCTTTGTCAACCATATCTACGCGAGTACCGCAGTCCCAAGTCATGTCCAGTTTGCGGACCCGAAGCTCCTCGCAGATTTTCATCACACGTTCCCGGTTCACTGAGAAAGCATCATCATAAAACGTAACCTGATCCACGCCATACTTGTCGTGCACCAACTGCATCTCATCCACCACGTTTTTAGCGCTTCTCCACCGATAGCCTCTGCCAAACATTCGAACTGTACTGCAGAAGTCACACCAATATACGCATCCGCGGCTGGTTACCAACGGGAAAAGGATTTTGCCGTCGTGCTTTAGGTTTTCAAGCGGCATCAGGTCGTGGGCAGGGAACGGCAACGAATCTAAATCCTCCAAAAATGGGCGATCAGGGGTGCGGATAATTTTGCCTTCCTTGCGGAAAGTGATGCCTAAAACGTTGTCTATGCTGCTTTTTTCATGGAGTTTGTCGAGTAGCTCGATGAAGGTTTGTTCGCCTTCCCTGCGGACTACGATGTCGAGGGTGGGGTACTCGTTGAGGGCGCCTTCATCCCAGAAAGTTCCATGAGATCCGCCAAGCATGGTGACTGCTTGTGGCTGAACCTGTTTGGCGATATCGATTAACTGCATGGCGGATTTGTAGAGCAATGTGGTCGCTGTTACCCCAATAACGTCGGCAGGGATCTTTGCGATTCGGTTACGAAAGGTTTCATAAGTAAGTTTCTCTGCCTGGCAGTCTATGACTGCGACTTCATGACCTGCTTTTTGTGCAACCGCTCCCAAATAGGCTAGGCCTAGTGGAATGAAAGGTGGGTGAGAGTGAACGCCTAGTGGATATGGAGGGTTTACTAAAGTAATTTTCATTATTGTACGTCCTTTCCAGTCTGGACTTGTTAATGCGAATTAGGAAAGTTTTATGTGCATTGCTCTAAGCGCGTAAGCCGCCGAAGTCTTCAAGCCAGATTTCCCGTAGGTACCGCCTCTACGCATCATTTTAAAGACGTAGCTTGGGCGCAGGTAAAACTTTTGTTGGGCTTTGTAGCGGATTTCCCGGAGCTTGTCCATGCTAAGATAGGGAGTTTCGAATGTCGGGTTGGCGGTGTCGTATTTGTCGAAGTCTGTGACTTTTAGCCAACCTTCTTTTTTGACCTGCTCGTACATTGGCGTTCCCGGGTAGGGGGTAGCTATGTAGAAGCCAATGTCGTCAGGGTTTAGTGAAGTAATGAAATTGATTGTTTCCCATGCAGTTTCTTCGGTTTCACCTGGGAAGCCGAGAACGGCGCTGGCAATCGTCATTAGACCCGCTTTCTGTGCCGTTTTAAATGCCAAACGGATTTCATCTAGCTTTATTTTCTTGTTCATTGCTCCTAGGATTTTTTCGGAGCCCGATTCCACGCCAAACCACACAGTTATGCAGCCTGCATTGCGCATTGTTTCAAGCAGTTCTTTATCAACCATGTCGACCCGTGTTTCGCAGTCCCAAGTAACATTGAGTTTGCGTGCTTTAATGTCGGCACACATGTCAATGACGTGTTGGCGGTTCACGGTAAACGCATCATCATAGAAAGTGAATTGACTTTCCCCATACTGCTTATGGAGCATTTCGAGTTCGTCAACCACGTTTTTTGCGCTTCGCATTCGGTAGCCTCTACCGAACATTCGCACAGTGCTACAGAAGTCACACCATTGCACGCATCCGCGGCTGGTTGTAAGCGGAAAAATAGTTTTGCCCATATGATGGAAGGAGTCCAACGGAAGCAGGTGATAGGCTGGGAATGGTAACGAATCTAAGTCCTGAATTAGGGGTCTGTCTTCGTGACGAACTGACCCGTCTTTAGTTCGGATGGTAGTGCCTAAAACTCCAGCGAGGTTTTTGCCTTCTTGGAGACGCTGAAGGATTTCTTGGAAGGTGGTTTCGCCTTCTCGACGCACGACTGCGTCAAGTTCGGGACATTCTTGGAGGGCGTTCGAGTCCCAAAAACTAGCGTGACTTCCACCGATGAGCGTGGTGCAGTTGGGATGTTCCTGTTTGGCTATGGTGACTAGTTGCTTGGCTGAATTGTAAAGAAGAGTGGTTGAGGTTACGCCGAATATATCGGTTGGAATTTGGCGGATGCGGTTGCGGAAGGTTTCGTATGTGAGTTTCTCAGCTTGACAATCAATAACTGTGACTTCATGTCCTGCTTTCTCTGCGACTGCGCCCAAATATGCGATGCCAAGTGGAATGAAGGGTAGGTGAGCATGCGCATGTGGCGGATAAGGAGGATTAACCAACGTAATCTTCATTAGATGTGTCCTTCTGCTGGGAGTTTTAAGCGTGAATATGGATTATATAGTTTTCTAACTTAAAAAAGAAAACCAAAGGGCAGCCAAGAAAGGAAAAACCCTATAAACTCAGCTAAGCTGTGAGTTCTTTCCAAACTTTTGAAAGGGCAGGATATCATTTGAGGCTTTCTGCTCTTTTGATTAAATCAAATTGTAACTTGTCGAAGACCATAACATATTTACATTGATCATTGCGTTTATCCGAAGATAACGCTTTCCTGTGAGTTGGCTATGTAAACGGTGCCTTTACGAATGAAACATACCTTAGCAATCGTGGTATTTCTTATTGCGATTACGGCAACCACAGGATTTCTTGTCACCTGCAACTATAACATAGACAAACAAGAAAAACAAACCGCACCATGCTATATCGGAGTCACTTTTTGCGGAAATACAACCGCGGAAGGCAAAATGCTCGTGGATAAAGTTAAGTCCTACACGAACCTTTTTGTCGTGGACTCCATAGTGGTCAACAAAAACGAAACTGCCTTAACCGATTTATGCAGCTACGCCGTTGCTAAACGCTTACACGTGATAGTTTACTTCGCCGATCTAAATCTCCATTGGCAGTTAAACTGGGTGAACTCAACTAAGCAGCAGTTGGGCGATTGGTTCTTAGGAGTTTATTATTATGATGAACCAGGCGGGATTCAACTTGATTACAACTGGGCAAACAGCACCACCAGCTTTGTTCCCAACTACTCAAACACAACCAGAAACTATGACAAGGCGGCGGCAAGCTTCATTTCGAGCTTCCAAACCTACCGTAACTTCAAAGCCCTAAAGGAAACTTCAGTAACAACTTTCACATCGGATTATGCACTTTACTGGTTCGACTACAAGGCGGGATTTGACGTTGTCCTCACAGAGTTCGGATGGAATAACACGCTTAATCAAGAAATTGCCTTGTCAAGAGCCGCGGCAAACATGGAAAACAAAACCTGGGGCGCCATAATTACCTGGAAATACAATCAGCCGCCCTACCTGGACACAGCAAACGAAATTTACAGCCAAATGCTCCTCGCATACCAATGCGGCGCCAAATACATAACAATTTTCAACTACCCAACTTACCCCGACGGCAACCCGTACGGTTTGCTAACCGACCAGCATTTCAACGCGCTCCAGAAACTGTGGAGCCACATCACAACCGCATCCACCGCAGAAACCAAATCAGAATCCATACAAGCAACAACAGCACTGGTGCTCCCGAGAAACTACGGATGGGGAATGAGACACGTAGACGACGTAATTTGGGGTTTCTGGGGACCAGACGACCTCTCTCCACAAATCTGGAACGTCACAAGCGTCCTCCTCGCAAAATACGGCGCATACTTAGACATAATTTATGATGATTCGACTTTTCCTTTTGCTGGAAAATACTCACAGATTTACTATTGGAACGACACAATCTATGGATAAACCGCGGTGCACGATAAACTGAACGTTATTCTCGGAGTCAAAAGGACTCGTTCACACAAACTTCAAAAAGTTAACTCGGCGGTAAAATCTTCTTAAAAAAATCTAAAATAAGAAAGGAAGATTTGGGATGCTATGCTTTTAGCATCTTTTCCCAACGGTTAAAGAGTTCAAGAACGTCGTCGCCGTTGTGGTCTTTGAGGAATTCACGTGTCTTTTTGTCTGCTACTGCATTCTTCTGGAATTCCTGGATGTATTCGGCTTTTTCTGCTAGGAAGATTATGCCGTCCACGCCTTGTCTTGCTACTCGTGTGGCTACTGTCATTATCTGCGGGGTGGTTGCGACGGTGTCCCATGTTTCGTTTGGTCCGCGGACGTAGAAGTTAACGAAGACGGGTTTCTTGAGGATGCTTTTGAAGCCGCGTGCGATGGTTTCCCAGTACCATGGGCTCGGGTAAGCTTTGCTGAACATTGGGATGACGAAGTAGTCGGCGTACTGTGCCATGGCTTCAAAGTCATAGCCGAAGCGTTCTTTGCCCATCAAGGGGTCGGGCAGGCAGTTTACGAATAGAGGTTTGCCGGAGATGACTTGTTTAACTTCAGCAAGGAAATCAGTCACTACCTTTGCTCGCCAATCAACCCATTTCAGACCGCTTTTTCGTTGTTGCTCTATGCATCTGGGACAGGTGCAGAAGAATTGGTCTGCGAAGTGTTGGCTGCTAATGCTGATACCAGGGGTGACTTTAGCGCTTTCAGCGATGATTTTCAGGTTGTATTCTCTGGCTTCTGGGTTAGTCATGCATACAACGTCCCAGCGGAGATTGTAGCGTTTGTTAGTGCGGAGAGCTGGACCCCATGAACTCACTGAGTTCCAATCTGGGCGTTTCGCCGCCATGTAATTGTCGCCGAAGCACGCAATGTTAGTGTACATTTGGAGGTTTGGCTTTCCCACGATCCCTGATTCTGACTTCAAACGATAGAAGTTGTAGTCTACGCCTTCAACTGGTTCTGGTTGATACAAAAATACTCCGAATTTCAAAGTATATCACCATTATAGTGTCCTTTTGTTGCTACGAAATTGTTTTTGCAGGTTATTTAAGGTTTCAGTTTTTCTTACCGGAAAACCTGTTTTTCAGGATAGCTATCAGGGTGTACTTGATGAAAACTGGTAAATCGACGCAGTCAGAATCCTGCAGACACATTTTTTCCGCACCCTCTTGTCCAGACAGGAGCTTGCCAAACTTTAAGGCTAAATCTTTGGCATCTCCGAATTGCCACGGGTTTCGCTTCTGCTCAAATTCGTCACTTAACTCCGCTGCCAGAAACAGCCATGAGGAAAAAACTGGGTCTTCATCCAACAGCCTGTTCAATTCTTTGGCAATACCTTTTTCATCTTTACCAAGACAATCAACTTTTGCCAGTTCAGCGGAAAGTTTGCCGAAGGCGAGATGTCTTTCTTCCAGCCGCTTCTTGAAGGGTCTACCAAGTGGGTAACCTCCAATGGGCGCTTTAGCGATTGCCTCTTTAACTGCCTGCTTAGTGCAGCAAGCAATCAGCTGACCCAAGGGTGAAGCAGGTCCACTGTAGACGATTTCTGAGCCGCGACCCGTTTTTGCCACAACTACGGCATCGGTTGGTGTTCCTGTTGCCTGGTTGCCCGAGTAAAGACTACGGACGTCGAGTTCTTGGAGGGCGGCGCTTTTTGCCTCAGTTATTGTGATTACACTGCTCACCATGCAGGTTTCAGTTGGATTCCCGTCAATCACTATGATTAAATTTA
Source organism: Candidatus Bathyarchaeota archaeon (assembly GCA_017883615.1). Lineage (GTDB taxonomy): Archaea > Thermoproteota > Bathyarchaeia > Bathyarchaeales > Bathycorpusculaceae > JADGNF01. Next base: position 19,663 of record JADGNF010000042.1, on the reverse strand, counting down.
TGGTACCTGTTGCAGGCTGGGCGTCAATTTTTTCTCCTGCTGATTCCCCGTGAGTGCATCCACCCGTGGCAACTACGCTTACAGCCAGATCGCCCTGTCTCATGGAAACCAAAGAAAAAGCTCCGACCACAGCGAACGTAATCATGCCCACGAAGTCGTCAGCCGAGTCGCCTAATTTTAGGCTGTGGAAGCATTTTTGGATGAACCTTTCCGGGTCCTGATGCAGATGCTCATCGTTGTACTGCTCGGGAACTTGTGCGTTAATTATAACTTTGGTTTTCTTAATTCCGCCGTTATAAAAAGCAGAGCTTACTACGGTGAGAGAGGAATCAGACAAAACCGCGAGAATGTTCTCTTCAAAAATTAACCGTATACTTTTGCCCACAAGGTCAAACTGCTTCATGCCCTCACCGAGACTCATCTTTGGACTTTTCGGTTTGAGCAATCTTGATGGCTTTTGTCGGGCACAAATTTATGCACACGCCGCAAAGAGTACAAGAGGCATAATCAGAAACTTTCGGTTTTTTGTCCGTTCCCGGCTCCAAAATTCCCTCCGGACAAACACCCACACAGATAAGCCCTTTACATGGAACGCACTTAACACGGTCAATCGATACATGTGCCTTATGAGTGTCCATTTGAAGTCAACAATTAAATAAGTGCCAAGAATATATTTCTTGCGCGGAGTCACAAAAACATGAAAATTGGCTTAGTCACGTACGCTCCCGAAAAAGTCGCAGGCTACGAAATCCACGTTTACTACTCTAAATGGGCTGACGGACAAGTCTTCCCCGCAGCCAAGAGCATGCAAAACGACGTTACCTGCTTTGTTGACGCTAAAGTCATTCGCGAAGACCCCACCATCGCCGCGATTTCCAAAGAAGGCCCAGCTTTGCGGAAAAACAGGCGCTTCAACATGCCTTTTGACTACGTCTGCCCCACAAATCCCCAGTATCGCCAGAAAATTCTTGACTACGTCGACACCTTAAGCAGCGGAAACGTGGAAGGCGTGACTTTAAACCTGTACCATTTCCCTGAACAAGAATTCTGTGTTTGCCCCCGATGTGTGGAGCTGTGGAGGAAAAGCGGCCTAAACTGGACTAACTGGCGAGCTAAAACTATAACCGATTTTTTGACCGAAGCAAAAAGCCACGTGAAAGGCACCTTCGCGGTCGAAATGTTTCCAGACCCCCTCATGGCAAAGGAACGCTTTGGAATAGACTTTGAAGCTATCGCGGATTTGGTTGATTACTTCCACGTGCCGCTTTCTTCGCGTGACTACTTCACGAATTATTGGGTGGATCTGCTCACGAGGGACTTCCTAAAGATGCTTAAGAAGCCCGTTGTGGTGGAGCTCAGCGGAGAGATGCTAACTGACGAAAAAACGGACGCACTGCTCAAAACGGTGGCTTACCTTAGCAGACACAACTTGATGGGGACGCTGCTGCTGGTTCACGACTCCGAAAATGCAAAACAAATCGCACGGTATGCCGTTCGGAATGGGGAATTCCGAGATTGGCTCACCAAAAATGACTTTTCCGAAATGAATCGGATCGTTGACGAATGGGCAAAACTTTACGCAAAATAGAAGCCTTCGCTAAATCTCGTAAAATGCAGCCGGCTTTATTCTTCGTAGAGTCCTACTCATTTTAGACTGATTGTTAGGTCTCGAAAACAAATATGCTTTACGCACAAAAACTAAACCGTCACTTCGGTCTCAACTTTAACGACCTCGCCGCCTGCCCCCTTGATTAAACCAGCAAGTTCCACGACTGCCTTGCTCAGACAAATCTGTGGGTTCTCAGACGGTTTTCCAATGGTGGATAAATGCAGTTCCATGTGAGGTTTGTTTTCCCGCCCTTTAGGATGGGACTTAATGTAAATTTGCGGGTTATCATGCATCACCTTATCTATGAATGGCGCCAAAACGGATTCCATTATGTTGTCAGTGTAAATGCTGAGTTCAAAATAGCCAACGTCGCCTGCTGCTTGGCGAAGTAAGGGCGCAACTGAAGCCTCGAAAATTGCCTCCATCTCTTTGGGTACGCCGGGCAGTACAATCAGCACTATGCCATCCACGTCAATGCGAACTCCGGGTGCCGTGCCCGCGGGATTCAGAATCGCTTCAGTTCCGATAGGCAACGTTGCCATCTTAACTCTTGGTGGAGTCATTTCGCCCTCAGGAATGTTGTTTGTTTTCGTGTACTCCTTGTACTTTGCCTTAACCATACGGAGAGCTTCTTGGTTGACGGCAAGTTTGCGGTTCAAAGCTTTAGCGATGCCTTCGAGAGTTTTGTCGTCAAAGGTTGGTCCCAAGCCGCCAGTGGACACGATGAATTTTGGTTTTCGTTTAAGAACTTCGCGGAAAGCTGCAGCCATCTCTTCAACATCATCCGCGACTACGGTTACACGTTTAACAGCTACTCCTAGTGCTGTGGCTTGCTTGCCCAGCCAGCTTGCGTTAGTGTTTAGGACTTTTCCTATAAGTAACTCATTGCCTACGCACACTATTTCCATATACACAGTCATTGTGAAGGCTCCTGCTGGTTGATGGTTGAACTTGATTAAAAAGGAGTTGTGCTTTATACTGTTTGCTAACTAAACGTTTAAAACCGCGCATTTTGCGGTTTCTACTTCTTGCTGCTAAGGTACCATTTAAGGTATTCTTTTCTGCGGTTCTGTCGGACCTCATCCGCACTTTCTTCCGGAGGACGATTCTTCTCTTTGAGGTCCATGAGCTCTTGTTGAGTGACAGTTAATCCGCAGCTCTTGCAGGTGAAATGTTTGGTAGAGATAGCATACACCATTTCCCCGCCACATTCAGTGCAATACGGCATCTTTGTTCCTCTTGGTTACCTTAACATTAGCGCCGCCACGAAGATATTAGTCTTCGCTTGAGTTTTCAAGGTTCTAACCTTAAAACTAATTAATTGAGAAAAAACAAAATTGCAAAAATTTTGCTTAAACGTGGGCGTACATTCGATCGCTGGTGTACTTGCCGGTGTTCATTTCGTTTTCGATTTCGCGGAGCAGCAATATTCGTTTGAAGGTCGGTGGGTGCGTTGCGAAGAGGCTGTTCATTTGAACCCAGGTAGACTTCGCTTCCTTTTCCATCGCTTTTTCTAGTTCGTTCTCATCTAAGACGCCGTCATGGTCCAAGTCGTATTCGTCTTTCTTGTCCATTATCATGGAAACTTCTTGTTTTGCTTGGGTGGGGTCTTCGATGTAGAAGCTTCGGGCTTCGGCGCTCGCATTAGGCGCCAGAGATAAGCCATATGTGATTTTTGTTAAGGCACTCTCTAAGCTGCGGGGGTTCCCCGTCAAATATGCACTGTAGGAATCTGCGTAATGTTCCCGTAGCCTGCTTAGTCGCATGACAGCTAAGAAAGACACGATGTAGACAACGAATGAGGCAACACCAATGACTATGAGCACTACCCCGGCGTTTCCCTGGTCTTTTCCGCGACGGGTAGAAGCGCCTCCGCTAAACCACGCAGCTCTAAGGGCAAATTGGGCAATCAAATAGGCAATCAGCGGCAAGGCAGCGAGCACTGTTATGACAATGTAGTCCTTATGCTTAATGTGGCCCAGTTCATGGGCTATGACGCCTTTAACTTCGTCCTCGTTAAGTTGTCTGAGCAACCCCTCGTGAACGGCAAGGACTGCGCTACTTTGGCTCCTGCCGAAAGTGAAAGCATTTGGAGTGTCATTAGGTACGGTGGCAACTCTTGGCATGCGTACGCCACTTTTCGCCGCTAACTCTTTGACGGTGTTTTCCAGCCAGGGGTTTTCGCCAGGTTTAACGTATTGCAGATGAGTAGTAGCGCTGACTATAACGGGTCCGATGGCGTATTCGAACAAGATAAAGAGTGCTGTGCCGCCTAAGGCGAGAATCAGCCCTGTGATTAGGTCGAAACCGATGAAATAGTATTGAATAATGAATATGACGCCGATTAGAAATGCACCAAATATGAAAGCTGTTGCAAATATGCTGGTGCCCATTGCCCATTTTAAGTCTGACAGTCTGGCCATCGCGGATTCAACACTCTTTTGTCTTAAGTGACAGAAACGACTGCCGAATTAAGTCTTTCTCAAAATCCCCAAGAAAACCCGATACGGTTCAGTTATTTAGAGCTGTTGGAAAAATAAAGAAGGAAATTTAGATTGGGTAAGCTCCGCAGGTTTTGCAGAACTTGATTTTTGTTTTGATGTAGCTTTTGCATTTGGGGCATTGGACGGCGTCTGCGATTTTTGGGAAGACATCTTTGGGTTTGCCGAACTTTTTGCGGAAGTGCTCGTAGTAGAGGAGTTGTTCTTTGTCGGCGATGATAACGTCGTCTTTTTCTTTTATGGCTTTGACTTTCTCCGCGAATTCTGCATCTGTGGTCATGTCGTTGAAGTAGGTTCTGAGGACTGCGGTTCCTGTTCCTTCTTCAAGGGGTGCTTTGGGTCGCCAAACCACGTCTTTTGGTAGAACGTCTTCGTAGGCTTTGCGCATTATCCATTTGCTGTATCGATCTCCGTTTTCGCCTAAGTTGATTTTGACTTTGATTGGTAGCTTCTTTGCCCACTCCATGAATAAAGGATCCAAGTATGGCGCTTTGATTTTCATGCCCAGAGATTCAGCCATTGGAACGCTGGAGAAACCCATTTCTGCCCACATTTCTTCTTGCTTTTGGGCAAACTCTTTCTCGGTTAGGTGGAATTGCCATGGGTAACCGAAGAGTTCGTCTAAGCCATCGCCTGTGTAGACGCTTTTGTAGCCTTTTGGTTTGAGGAGCGTTAACCCTATGTATACTGGGAGGCTGTTGCGGATTTCCATGGGATCATATTTTTTGAGGGCGTCCACAACTTTTGGATAGAATTTGAGGACTTCGTCTTTGTCGAATATGTGGGTTTCCTGCTTGAGTTTGAGGAAGGCAACCATTGTTTTGACGTATTGGGTGTCTTTGGGGTTGCCGTGTTTGAAAGCTAACGTTAAGCATGGAATATCAGGTTTGTATTTGACTGCTTCGTAGGCGATTATTGAGGTGTCGGTTCCGGCTGAGAAGAGCATGCTGTCAGCCATGTTTTTCTCGACAACTTTGTTAACGATTGTTCGACATTCGGGCAAAAACTTGGCGTATTCACTTTTTTCAAGCGTCATTTTTTATTCCCCGTAATACTTGAGTTGTCTCGGTGCCGATATTTAAATTTATCCATATGCATACTAAACAGTTGAATTTGTAAACATGTGTGGAAAAAGTGAAGAAAACGGTGAACATCCGCTGTCCAAAACAAAGGGTTAGCCTTGTCAGTTACGTTTAAAAGTTTTAAGATGCCGTTCCTAGCTAACGTAAGGGTGCACCGTTTGAAAGTCAGTCTCGTACACATGAAAGTCCGCCCAAACCTGGACGACAACCTCAACGCAGCCAAAAAAGGCGTACATAAAGCTGCAGAACAGAAACCCGCTTTCATAGCACTCCCCGAATACTTCTCCGTCCCAAACAACATGGAAAACTTTTACTCGGCAGCAGACATCAGCAAAGAAACCTCCAAGCCCACGCTGGACTTTTTGCAGACAGTTAGCTTGGAAGTCCCAGAATCGTACATTATGGGCGGAACGATGCTTGAGGAGGACAGCGGCAAATTCTGCAACATCAGCACCCTTTGGCGCAAGGGTACATTGGTGAGCAAGTACCGTAAACGCAACCCAATCAAAGCTGAAATAGACGCAGGAGTCACCCCCGGCAGCCAGCCAGTTGTCATAGAAACAGAATACTGCAAGGTCGGTATGCTCATTTGCGCAGATATGTTCTCGCCAACCACCATCAGGGAAGTCGTCAAATTGGGCGCCGAACTCGTCTTCCTTCCCGTCGCCGCCATGGGCACGCACCCCAAAGTCAGTGGACACCCTTTGACTTTTAGGCTTGCAGCAGAGAACGGCATTTACCTAATCAAAATCGGCAACGTCAGCAGCAACGCAAGGGGCGGCAGAAGCGCATTCATCACGCCTTGGGGGGTTGAGCAGGAAGTTTCTGACGCTTTGGAAGATTCGGTGTTGACGAAGGACTTTGATATGGAGAAACTTAGGGAATACCGAAAACAAATTCACAGAGCTTAAAATTACCATCCTCGACTTCTGTTTTGCATTTTAAGTAGACTCAAATACGTTCACAAGAAGCAGATTTTTTCTAAAAGCACAATTGGGAAACGAGTGAAACCACAGAAACCAGAATAAGCAAAGCTTGTAACAGGATTACTTGCAAAGTTTGCTCTCGGGTTGTTTCAGATGTGTGGCGTGATGAAAAACAGAAATGCGCTTTTCGTCGGGGTAGTTATTATGTTGGTTGCAATTTCAATTATTGGGTGCTCCGCTGGCAAGCCTGTCGCTCACGAAGTTGGCACAACCCCGATACCCACAGAAACGCCTTTTGCAGATTATGTAATCGTAGCTTCTGCTGGATCTGGAGGCTCAATTGACCCTTCAGGGCAAAATTTTGCGTATCCGGGTTCGGGCTTAACTTTCACCATAACGCCGTATTCGGGGTTCAAAATCTCTGACGTTATAGTCGACGGGATATCTAAGGGAGCGATTTCGATTTATTCGTTTGAAGACGTGCAGACAAGCCACGAAATTACTGCTTCATTTTCTCAAACTGAACCGTTCACATTGGTATATTTTGCTTTGGTGGCTACCGCGGCCGTCATAGCAATTGTTGTTGTGGCGGTTTTGCTTATGAAAAAACGCGAAAAATCTCTCCCGGCTCACCTTTCCTCATAGATCGAATAGTATGATCCGGATAAGCTGGCAAAAACTGGTTTAGGAAAAAGAAAATTTGTTGGGCTAAGAAAATTAGCCTTGGGTTTATTTTTTGAGTGCTTGCTTTAGGATTGCGGCTTTGTCGGTCTTTTCCCAGGGGAGGTCAATGTCTTCTCTGCCGAAGTGCCCGAAGCATGCTGTTTTGCGGTAAATTGGCTTGAGGAGACCTAGGCCGTCGATGATGGCTTTGGGTCGCATGTCAAAGTTTTTCAGGACGAGGTCCATGATTTTGTCGTCGCTGCATTTGCCTGTGCCAAACGTGTTGACCATTACGCTGATGGGTTGGGCAACGCCGATGGCGTAGCTGATTTGGATTTCGCATTGTTCCGCGAGTCCGGCTGCAACGATGTTTTTGGCGATGTAGCGTGCCATATATGCGCCGCTTCGGTCTACTTTGCTTGGATCTTTGCCGCTGAAGCATCCGCCGCCGTGGCTGCCAACGCCTCCGTATGTGTCAACGATGATTTTTCTGCCCGTTAAGCCCGAGTCAGCAAGGGTTCCGCCGATGACGAATCTGCCAGTGCCGTTGATGACGAATTTGGTGTCTGCGCGTAGCAGGCTTGCGGGGATTACGTTTTTGATGACTTTTTCAACTATTTCCTTTTTGAATTCAGCGTCGCCTAAGCAGCCGGTGTTTTGGGCGGCGATGACTACTGCGTTTACGCATTGGGGTTTGCCGTCGAGGTATTCAACGGTAACTTGGGATTTGCAGTCAGGTCGCAGGCACGGGATGATTTTTTGTTTGCGGCAGTCAGCTAAACGTTTTACGAGTTTGTGAGCGAGTATGATTGGCAGAGGCATGAGTTCTTTGGTTTCGTTAGTGGCGTAGCCGAAGACCATGCCTTGGTCGCCTGCACCTTGCTCGTGGCCTTCTTTCTCCGTTACACCTTGAGAGATGTCGGGAGACTGCTCTGTGAATGAGTTGAGTACTCCGCATGTTTCCCAGTCCAAGCCGTCTTTGGCGTTGTCTAAACCGATTTCTTTGATTGTATTTCTGACAATGCTTGGAATGTTAACGTAGGTTTTGGTTGTGATTTGGCCAGTAACCATGACGGTTCCCTGCATAACGAGGGTTTCCGCGTCAACTCTGGCTTTGGGGTCGTTGCATAAAATTGCGTCTAAGATGCTGTCGGAAATTTGGTCAGCGACTTTGTCTGGGTGACCTTCTCCGACTGATTCTGAAGTGAACAAATATTTGCCGTCTTTTTTCATAGTAACATCCTTCAGCAGGTTATGTGATGAGAGTTCTAATAACCAGACATATTTCTTAAAAGCCTTTCTACGAAATCAGGAATAAGACGTCTCCAGCGCTCTTAGGTCTGTCTGAGAATTGTTCAAAGAGGTATCTCAAAGCTTATCAAGGCAATCGACAAAAGTAAAGTTGGTCTTTGATATGGATGCCACGCAAGCTGCCCAAAACGCCCTTGAATGTGTCCTCGAAGCGAAAGCGGGCGAAAAACTCATCATTTTCTGCGACGACACCCGAGCCGAAATAGGCGAAGCATTTGAGGCAGGCGCAAAAAACCTTAAGCTAAAAACTAAACTTTTCCTCTTCAAAACTGAGCCCCAAGTTTTCCGCAAAGAAATCCCAAAGAACCTCACCAAATACCTCACTACCCGGCGCGCGGACATTTACGTTAACTTATTTAGGGGCGTCAGGGAGGAGACGCCATTTCGAATAAAACTCATTCACGCCGAAACCGAGGGGGGCAAAACCCGTTTAGGGCACTGCCCAGGAGTCACAATTGACATGTTGACCCAAGGCGCCCTCGCGCTCACCGGTGAAGAGCACCGGCAGATGCAGACTTTCGCCCAAACCCTGATGGAGAAACTGGAGAAAGCTGTTAAATATGAAGTCACCACGCCCGCCGGAACCAAGCTAAGTCTAAGTGTCAAGGGCAGACCGTTTATCACGGACACTATAATGGATTGGGAACGCATGAGCTGGTTGAACTTGCCGACTGGAGAAATCTATGCGGGACCTGTGGAGGATTCGCTGGAGGGCAAGCTGGTTTGTGATTTGGCGATTGGTGGCGTTGGACCCCTAAAATCGCCCGTGACACTCAAAGTGAAAGGTGGTAAAGTTGACGCTGTAACCTGCAACGCGCCCGAAGTTCTCAAACGGGTGCAGGATTCTCTGCACACCGACGCTATGGCGAAGGTCGTGGGGGAATTCGCGTTCGGAGTAAATCCTAAGGCAAGGTTCGTTGAAGAATTCTTGGAAGCTGAAAAATTGTTTGGCACGGTTCACCTGGCGTTTGGCGACAACACCGACATGCCAAACGGGAAAAACACTTCATCTAACCATATGGACTTCTTGATGGGAAACCCAACCGTGAGTGCTTTTATGGAGGATGGATCAGTCGTCAGCGTGCTTGTGGACGGGAAGTTTCAAGAAGAAAAACCCACAGAACTCGCTCCAAAGCCGGAAGAAGATAAGCTGCCAATAAGCAGCTTCTACAAGGTTCTTGATTACATCTCCGTTTTCAAAACCGACCTGTGGTGGGAAGCTATAGTGGTCTTCGAAACCCACGGCAAACGCCAAATAGGAATGTACCTCTGGCAGAAACGCAACGGAGTTTGGAAACGCAAAAACAAGTTCGGCATCCGAAACCTCGATGAATGGAGCAAACTCAAAGACGCCGTGGAGCAACTTGCATCAAAACTAACAAACAAATAGTCAGGTCAAAGCTGGCAGTTTGGACTTTCGTCTTGCATTTTATGATCAGTGATAAATTATAATAGGTCCCGTTTGAGAATAGAGATGTGGCTATGAATGACGATGGCGACAGCAGACTTCAAGAAGTTCATTGAAAATTTAGTTTGCGAGAAGGCTCCTGGACCGTCAACTACGTTTAGCATGTTCCACATCTTCGCGGCTTTGGAGTTGATGGCGCAAAAGCCCATTGGACGTAACAAGTTGGCGGAGAAGTTGGGTGTAGGCGAAGGGGCAATCCGAACTATCGTGAGCCGCCTCAAAGAAGCCGACCTAATAAAAACCGCCAAAGAAGGCTGCTTGCTCACCGCGAGAGGCGCAGAGACCTGGAAAAAATTTGAAGAACTCTTTCCCCAAAGGGTTGAGATCGAACAAACCGAGTTAACCCATTCACCCTGCAACTATGCTTTTTTGGTGAAGAATAGCGGGCACAAAATCGGATCAGGCATTGAGCAGCGTGACGCCGCCATCATGGGTGGTGCGAAACGGGCAATCGCGATCGTCGCCAAGAAGGGGCACTTAGTCATCGACTCGGTTAGCAGCAGTATAGAAAAAGAGTTTCCAACCGCCGCCGCCAAAATCCTCAAAAACCTCAATCCAAAGGACAACGATGTCATCATAATCGCAGGTGCAGAAACTTCTTTGAAGGCAAAGCGAGGAGCGTTTGCGGCTGCTTGGGTTCTCATTGGCGACGGGGAAAAAGCCGAAAGTTAAGTTGTGTATTTTTCTCCTTGCATCAGCATGCGTTCAAGAATAGAGTTTACTGCGATGAGTCCGTCGTTGGTTTTTGATGAGATCGGAGTTAAATGGAACTGCATTCCAAGTTGGCCGATGGCTCGTAGCATGTTTTGGCTGAAGATGCGTTTGGTGTCTTCAAGTTTATCGTTTATCGCATCCTCGAGTCTGCGGGGGTTTCCTGACCATTCCACAATTTGCGAAACGTCTTTTTTGGGCAGCAAGTCTGTTTTGCTTAGTACATGAATTTGGGGCTGGAAGAAACGGTTGTAGACGGCGGCTGAGAGGAACATGTTGCTGACGTAATTGAAGGGATTCGCGCTGAAAACTGCGTCAAAAAGGTAAATCAATGCTTTGGGCTCTTTGGTTAGTTCGTCGACGATGTAGGGTCCGCTGGCTCGGAAGGCAAACAGCTCCATCTGTCCGGGTGTATCCACTAAAACGAAGTCGGCGTGTGCCTCGTCTACGTCGCGGGTGAGGTTTTCAATTTCGTCTGCAATTAGGTCTGCTGCCATGATGGAGGCGCCGTTTGGTCCTAAACCGTATTTTTCCATGATGTCGCCCGCATTCACGTAGTTGCGAACATCCACATCCGGCGAGTATGGAAGCTTCAACACTCCGGGGTCCAAGTTGACTGTGGCTACGTCTTGTTTGCTCATTTTGAGCCATTCACTAAACGATGCGGTGAACAGGGATTTGCCTGAACCTGCAGTTCCTATTATAAACACAACTGGCATCTTACGCGTCTCCGCTTTCGGTTGTATGGCTCGGGTGTAATAACTTTTCCCTTACAAACGCTTAAACGGTTTCTAATGCTTCACGATAAACTCTAAACATTTTCTTAGCGGAGACGTCCCAAGAGAATTCTTTTTGTACGAATTCGCGACCCCGAGTTCCCATCTTCTTTCGCCAAGACGAATCTGAAAGCAAACTCAAAATTGCTTCTGCCAGTTCGTCGCTGTTTGGTTTGACAAGCAACCCTGTCTCGCCGTTCCGCACTGTCTCCTTAACGCCGCTCACATTGAAAGCCACAACAGGCTTACCAGATGCTTGTGCCTCGAGCAAAACAATGCCCTGCCCTTCTTGAATTGAGGGTAACGTGAATACGTCTGCACATCGGTAGATCGCTGGTAGGTCCTCTTCGCTCACGCCGCGGATGAAAGCAAAGTTTCCCGATAAATTGGCAGCTTCCACGTCAGCTGCGAGGCGTTTTTTGAGTGGTCCTCCTCCGACGATTACGAACAAAGTTTCTTTCTCTTCTTTGACCACGCGCTTCGCTGCTTCAACTAGGTAACTGACGCCTTTTCTGGGGATTAGGCTTCCTACGAAAAGAACAACTTGTCGGTTCCCTCCGTCTATGAGTCGGTGGGCTGTTGTGCAGTCACCATTTGGCGTGAATCTTTGAACGTCGACACCGTTTGGCACTATCCTTATCTTTTCGGGGTCAACGTCATAGAACTGCTTTATTTTAGCTTCTGAATACTTTGTTATAGTGACGATTAAGGTAGCTTTCTTTGCTGATTCCTCTTCTTTTTTGGCGAGTTGCCACATGAAGAAGTTGGCGATTTTTTCGCGAGCGGAAAGTCCTCCGCGAAGGTAGGTTTGAGCGTATTCGTCTGCCAAAGCGCCGTGGATTGTCTGCACAAAAGCCGCTTTCATGCTGCGTTTTTTGAAGGCGCCGACTAGTCCGTAGCCGCTTGCCGTGTGAGCTTCGTAAACGTCTGCTTTGAAAGAATCAACGTTCCGTGAGAGCGTCTGGTTAAAAGTCCAGTTGTCCAAAGGAAAAACTGCGTCTGTGCTAAAACAGGGAACCACATTTAGCCCGTCAAGCTGGGTTGGTTTGCGCAGTCCCGCTTTGGTTCCGCTATATACAGTGGTTTGGACTTCGCCCTGCAGCCTTTTGGATATTTCGCGGATGCGGCGTTCGACTCCCCCTAGATAGAGTGGCGGCTGAGTGTTAAAGACTGCTAGCTGAAGCTTCTTCATGGAGGAACAACTTACCCTGAATGCTTCATTTGGTTTCTGTAGCTTTAAAGCTCTTTTGTTCGGCATCTTGTGGGGATGTTTTCTTGTAAAATGAGGCGGCGACCAGAATTACAGCGACAAGAGCCCCAACAACAATTACGTAGACGTAGAGAAGCGGTATTCCCAAAAAGGTTTGCTTATCAAACGGAAGTGGAGTTGGCGAAATGGAGGTAATGGGGGTAGGTGAGGGCGTTTCTGTAGCACGGGGAGTTTCTGTCGGAGTCGGTGTTGGAGCAAGATTAACTTGCAAACTTTGGTTTTCACTTGTAGATGATTTGTAGTAGCTTTTGTCCGAAGTCCATTGAGCGTTAATTGTCCAATTGCCAGCTGTTGTTGGTCTGAAGGTGAATGTGAAGTTGCCTTGCTCCCCAGTTGTCGTACTCAAGATTGTTGAGGTGCCTTGTGGATCAGTCAAAGTAACTGCAACAACGGCGCCTCTTAGTCCAGGTGTGAGTTGCCCCCAACCGGTAACCGAGTCAGCAAGTATGACGCTGGTAGTGCTTAAAGACAAAGTTACAGTGCTGCTTGATGCGGCGTAGTTTGCGAGACAGTAGACGTTCCAATCTTGGTTCCCTACGTACACTCTGCCCTCGAAGAGAGTTGGAGAAGACCAGAAGTTTGAGCCCGCTGAAAACCATGAAAGTTTTGATCCATCAAAGGCGTTTATGACGTAGATAGTTCGCAATTCACTTGCCATATAGAGTTTGCCGTCGGCGTATGTAGGTGAAATAAATGAGGTTACGTTTTCGGAAACGCTCCAGATAGTTTGCCCGTTCGAGGGGTTAACGGACACTAAGAGGGAGCCATCTGTTAGGTATAGTTTGCCGTCTACGTATAGGGGTGAATCTACCAAAGACCCGCCTTGGGTGCAATTATATGTCCAAGCGATGCCGCCTGTTGAAGCGTTTATGCCGTAATAAGCCAGTTTGTTAGATGAAACAAAAACCATGCCGCCTGCCAACAGAGGGGATGCATGCATGTCTATGCCGGTTGATTGCTGATGATAGGGCAGCGCGGTTTTCCATATTAGGCTGCCGTTGTCGATGCCTAGTTTGTAGAGTTGCCCAGTTGTAGGTTCTTGAGAAGTAACGAAAACTGCGCCGTCGCTGACTGCGGGGGAGGAAGTGACAATGCCTCCTGTCTTGTATATCCATTGGGTGCTTCCTGTTTGGGCGTTGAGGCAATACAAGTTGGAATCTACGGAACCAACGTACACTTTACCGCCGATAACAGTTGGGGAAGACCGAACGATTTGAATCGAGTTAAAGACAGTAGGGTAGTCGCTTCCGATGTATTTTGTCCAAATGGAACTTCCGTTTGTAGCGCTCAAACAGTAAATGTACCCGTCATCAGACACGACATAGACGGATCCGTTAACTATTGCCGGGGAAGATTCGATTCGACCGCCTGTTTTGAACCGCCATACAAGGTCTCCGGTTCTGGCGTTAAGGCAGTAAAGGTAAGTATCTTGTGAGCCAACGTAGATTCTTCCATCTGCGGCACAAGGTGAGGAAGTGACTGCCCCAGAAGTGGGGAAGCTCCAAAGGACAGTAAGGTTTGAAGGACCGGAGTGCCCGGTTGCTGTGTGCTGAGGGTCTCCACGATAATTACTCCAGGGTGCGGTACCTAAAGCCCAAACTTGATTAAGAGTGAGGTAACTGTCCATTTGACCAGCTTCAATGTAGCCTGGAATCAAGTACAGATTGCCGTAAGCGATTGCTACGGATTCTCGGGGAGAGTAAGCCTGTACGTGTAAGGTCCAGATGGTTCTTCCTGTAAATGCGTCAAGGCAAGCGAACTCGGATGCACTGGGTTCTCCGTTTGTTAGGTTAAAGGAGGCGGCTTGGCTTGTGGTAGCATAGACTTTTCCATCAGCCACCACCGGGTAACCTGGAAGGTAAAGGTTTGACCCTTTATACTTCCACACAACGTGCCCGTCAGTTACGTTCATGCTATATAGATATCCGTCTTTGTTAAGGGCATAAACCATGCCGTAGGCCACCGCGCTACCCGTAGCCCAATAACCATCGGGTGTTCCAGGGTTAAAGGTCCAAAGTATCGAGCCATTGCTAGCGTCAAAGCAGTAGAATGTGTTGTCCTGGGCGCCGCCTCTGAAAAACTTCCCTTCAGAAAACGAGCCGGCAAACATCATTGACGCTCTGGTTTCGGTGTCCCAAAGAATGGACCCATTTTTGGCATCGAGTGCAATCTGATGAGGAACAAACGAGCCGGGGAATACTTTGCCGTCGCCATATTGGACGCTTGAGCCGCTGCTCCCTGCTCCAGAAACGTAGGTTTGCCAAACGATTTTGGGTTGATTTGATAAGTCAGTGAAGTTCCAAGCTTGAACTGAAGAGTTAGTTTCGGTGTAGAAAATTTTTTCTTCGGGGCTGTAGCAACCAGCTGCAAAAGGTGAGGAGCCGGCAGAGAAAACAGTACTCGTCCAGACGACTGCACCAGTTTCTATACTGAGGCAGGCTTTCCCGGCGACAAGGTGGGTATCGTCGATTTTATACACTGCAGGCCACTGATCCAAACCTTGTACGGAAGTGTGCCATGTGATACTACCTGTATCTTTGTCTAAAGCAATAACTTCAGTTGGGGTCGTGACAAAAACTTTGCCGTTGAAGGCGGAAGCGTAGCTTTGGATTCCAGTTATCGATGCTTTCCATAAAACATCAGCGGCTTCTGGGGCGGGTCCGAAAGAAAAACGTGTGGAAGAGGAGTCGCCTTGAATCTGTGGCCACTCATACTTGAGTAGTGAAGTTGAGTCAACGGCGTTGGGGGATGTGACCTGTGCGCTTTGAACCAGGTGTGGGTACAAATCGAAGCTTGAGACAACAAGCAGCATAGCCAACAAGGCTATAATGAAGGTAATTTTTGCTTGTTTCACTTTTCCGCCTCAAAGAATCGAATCGGACAAATCATAGTTTTGAAGTGTCCCCATTCCCATTGAACTGTTGTTAGGATTCAAGTTCACTATAAACCTTACGGAATTCCTTTTTGGGGCTTATATTGGAAGTTAATGAAAAAGTTTCTCCGTTAACAACCTTAGAATTAGGAATTCAGAAGAAGCTATTTAAGAACTCAAACTGTATAGCCCAGAAAAGGGAAGCGGCAGGTTTGACATCGACAGCTTCGGCTAATCTGAAAAGTGTTTCCTCGGTCGGCACTTTGAAGATCCCTGCTCTCATTATGGCGGGTGGCATGGGGAAACGGATAGGTTTGTCCATCGAAAAGCCCCTGTTGCCGCTGTTGGGTAAACCGATGATAGAATGGGTTGTTGACGCGGTCAAGTCGGCGAAGAAAGTTTCAGAATTCTATGTTGTGACAAGTCAAAACACTGCGGAAACAGAGAGGAAATGTCTCGTAAATGGCTTAAGAGTTGTGCGAACTGACGCAAAAGGTTACCATGACGACTTGAAGCAGGCGTTGGCTAAAACACGAATTCAAGGTCCTGTTTTTACGGTTTCTTCTGATGTCCCAGCTTTGACCGGAGGCTTCCTTGACAAGGTCTTTCTGGAGTTTGAGAAGAACATGGTTGACGCGTTGACTGTTTTAGTTCCCGTTGAAAAACGCCTAGCACTAGGTTTGTCCACGTCTTCTACGTATCCGTTTGAGGGAGCACTATACTGCGTCAGCGGAGTCAACATTATAAACGCCTCAAAAATATCAGAAGAAAAATTAGACGAACGCCCAATAATAACCGAAGAAACAGAAGCAGTTCTGAACGTGAACACGTTACAAGATTTGGAAATTGCCGAAAAGATTTTGCGCCAACTCAAACGGGAATAATGGGTTTTGGATCTTTGCCCTTTTGGCGTCTGGCTTTGAGGCTTCGTGAGAGGTTTCTGAAGTAACCTGGAACCCTTAAGATGTCGGGTTTGCCGACCAACTTAACTTCGATAGCGTCGTGGTCGCAGGCTATGTAACATTCCATACATTTAGTGCAGTTGTGAAGTGAGCCGTTGCCAAGAAAGTTTATTTGTGCTGGGCAGACTTTCATGCATTTACGGTCGTCTTCTTTTCGGCAAGCCGTGCAATATCCTATTTTGCTATCTTCACATTTTTCTGGGCACTGGTTCATAATGCATTTTTGAGGGTTCACTTTTGGTTTAATGAGAGGATTAAGGGAAGCTGTTAGATTTATGACGGCGCCAACTGGGCAGAGCTTATTGCACCAGAAACGCCTTTCTTTGAGGCTTACCAGAAGGGCTATTATCGGAAAAATCAGAAGCTCGAGGTAAAACGGGCCGCCATAGTTTGCTGCGTTGACAGCCTTGGAGCCGGCAGCTCTAGTTACGAACGTGGTCGCTTTTAAGTGAAACAACCCTCTACTCGCTATGCCTATAGGACAAACGAGGCAAAATGCGTTGAAGCCGAGCACGGACGAAGCCACAAGGGTGCCAGCTAACGCCCCTGTTGCTACGACCCCATTCTTTGTGATCAGACGGGTAACGGGGCACAGAGAACAAGTCGAATTACTAACTGAACTGTTTTTGGCGTTGTCTGAACTGCTTGGCTGCAGATTCGCCAATTGTTTTTTCTGGTAAGCTTGGACGCGTTTAGCTTCAATTTTTGGGAGAAATCGTTCTATGAACCTGTCGAAACTGTCGACGAGGGTGCCGATGGGGCATGCCCAGCTACAGAACATGGCGCCTACAAGAATAATTATTACTAAAACAATTGATAATGCGATTATGGTCGGCATTAGAAGTGTAAGGCCGACTTTGGTGGTTATGAGAGCCTGCAAAGCGCCGAGAGGTTCTACTATCCATGCACCAGTGGCGGGGTTGCTCCAGCCTTGGAGCCAAACGCTGCAGGGAGATTCAACCATTGGAAGGTAGAAGAACGGTTGGGAAGGATGCAAAAGGGCGCTCGTTACGCCCGTGGAGGGTTCAGCCCAATACTGGCTAGCTCCAACGTATGCGATTGGTATGGTGAACAGAATCAAGAACGCAAGCTTGCTGGCCCATCTTAAATATCGTATGCTGGTCCGCCTGCGCCTCATAACTATCTTAATGCCCCCTCCGCGTTGACCGCATTAACTTAGGTATGGATTTGTGTAAAACTTAAAGCTATTGCACGATAAGCGGTGAATTTGTTGATTTGATTTGCGCAATTAAAGAAGTTGATAACTGGATTTAATCTGGAAAACTTTTTTGGGTTTTAAACAAAAAAAGAAAAGAAAGGGAAGGTGTTTTATGCCTTCTTACCGCGTCTCATGAACATATACGCGCCCACTACGATCACGACAATTACGATGACCGCAATAAGAACGTAATAGACCGTATAGTCAGCCTTTGCTGGTTCTTGAGTTGCAGTTGGTGCTACAGTTGCAGATTCAGTTGGTGCTACTGTTGGTGTTGGAGTTGCAGTTGCGTTTGTTGCTGGTGTTTGGCTTGGAGTTGGAGTTACTTGTGCATTCGGGTTTTGAGTCACGTTGAGCGAGGTGTATGTTGTGAAAGCGGGTTGGTAGTTGTTGTATAGTTTGTCTTGGCCTGCGTATTGTACTAACCAGCTGTAGCTGCCTACTTGAGTTGGCACGAAGTTCACAGTGAAGAATCCATAGTTGTCAGTGGTTGCGTTGATCAAGTCAGAGCCTGTTGGTGTAACTATCACGACTTGGACAGTTGCGTTTGGCATTCTTGCTGTTGGGTAGACGCCTAAGCCGTTGTTGTAGTCGAGAGTTGTTGCTGGTTGTAGTCTGCCTTGGATGGTCAGGTTTTCTTGTGTCCACATTTCGCCTGTCTTGCTTGCTTGTGCTGTTAGGGATATTTGGGCTGTGACTTGTGGGTCGCGGAATGCGTATAGGATGCCGTCTTGAGTGCCCATGTATAGTGTATCATTGTAGACGCATGCGCTAGAGAACACTGGACCGCCTGTGACGAATGCTGCAATTGCGGCGCCTGCCGTAGTAGCTACGACTCCGCCTACAAGCGTTGGGGCTGTTGCGTTAATGATGGTGATGGAGAATACGTCGTCGCCTAAGTACATCTTGGCTCCTTGGAGGTCATTGAAGTAGATTGATGAAGCGTAGACTTGGTGGCCTAGCCAGCGTGCCCAAAGTAGAGGAGCATCAGTTTCGTTGACTGCTCGTGGACCTGACGCGGTGGTGACTGCTGCGGAGTAGTTGAGGTTAACGATGTTTGCCATGTTAGTAGTTATTGTTCCAGTAGTGATGCCAGTGGTTGCGTTGCGGTAGAAAATTCCGGTTCTGCCTGTTGCAATTGAAGCATTGAGTATGAAGTTGCCTTGTGTTCCGTTGACTGCGCCGTATCTGAAGGTAGATATGTCGAACGCGTCTTCTTGGAAGCCGTCACCGACGAACATTGTGTATGTGCTACCAGAGTGGAATATTGCGGGTGTTGTGATAGCTGGAGTCATAGTGCCGCCTCTTGAATAAGGCAAAACTATTTGGTTCATGATCACTCCAGTTGAAGCGTTGATTCTTTGAACGTTGAATGTGCTGCAGCATATCCAAATTGCGCCGCGGTCAAAGACTGGTGTAGCTATGTTAGATCTGATTGCAAAGCCTGTTGTACCTTGTACTTGTGTTGCCCATATTTGTGCGCCAGTGTTGCGGTTGAAAGCGTATACGAAACTGTTGCTGCCTGCGATGAAGACTGTAGTGCCGTTAACTAATGGTGTGCCGCCGATTGGATACGTTTCGTTGCCGGCGAATGCAGACCATATTACGCTTCCGCTATTTGCGTTTATGCAGTAGAGTTTGCCGTCAAGAGCTCCTACGAAGACTTGCCCACCGTCCACTTGAGGTGAACTGCGAGGTTGCCATGCAGAAACCCAGAAGACTGATGTCAGTGACGTGAGAGTGGTCTTCCATATTTGTGCGCCAGTGTTTGCATTTAGTGCGTATACTGAACCGTCGTCAGCGCCCGTGTAAACTACACCGCTAAAAACTGCCGGAGTAGAAGATACCCGATAGCCAACGGGGAAGTTCCAGATTTGGGCACCTGTGTTGGCATCGATGCAGTAGATATTTTGGTCAAGAGATCCGTAGTATACTTTGCCGTCTGCTGCAACTGCTGAGCCTGTGATTGGGCCGGTTTTATTTGTTTGGAATAGTTTGGTTACGGTGTTCGGAGCTGGTTGTCCTGTGACAACGCCTGGTTGACCCTGCTGTAGGGTGAGACTCGTTGGATCTATTGATGGATGGAGTTCGCCGAATGGCAATGGACCTTGACCTGTACCGGAGTGTGCGTCGCCTATACAGAGTACAGCACCTGCTTGGATAACGTAGAGGTTACCGTATGCAACTATTGGTGTAGCCCAGTTTTGGCCGTTTAATTGCCAGATTACGTCGCCTGTGAATGCATCAAAGCATGCGAATGCGGTTCCTTGAGTTTGTTCGCCGCCTGCTGTAC
>JADGNF010000008.1 GCA_017883615.1 Candidatus Bathyarchaeota archaeon | reverse complement strand
CAGGAAATAGTGCAAAAAGAGACGAGTAGCAATAGGAAAACGCGAATCATGGTTCTCTCAGACTATGACTTCGCCGACGAACTCAAAGAAAAACTGGATTTCCCCAAAGAAGACGGGCATGCAGGAGCCATCGAAACCAGCCGTGTCATGGCAATACGACCTGATTTGATTAAAGGGAAAGGCGAGGCTGGTTCGCTCAACACCCCCAGATTCGAAGTTGTCGCAAACCCGGAAAATTATTTCACAAACGGCGTAAACGGCGACCCCACATTGGCAAGCAAAAAGAAAGGCAAACAGCTAAATGAGTACATTGTTGAGCAGATTTCTAAGTTGGTGGCTGAACTTTCAGAAAAATAGAAATCTGATTATTGCTTCTCTGCCGTGAGCACACGGTAACCGCTTTCAATCGCCAAAACCTCAAAGTTCCCGAACGCTTCAGTTAAGGTTTTGGGAAGGGTTTTTTTGCCGATTTTTGAACGAACAACCATCTGGAACCGGCCTTTCTGCACCATGACTTCTGGGGCGCCGCGGATGATAGCTTCTACTGTTTCCATTCCAGCACTCACTGGCGGGTTAGACAAGACAGCATTGAAGCAGAACTCCCTGACGGATGCGTACAGATTGCCCGATTTGACTTCAACGTTAAAGACTCGGTTTTTCTCGGCGTTTTTCCTTGCCAACAGGACGGCGCGGCGGTTCACATCGGTGAGAACTACGTGCAGTTTGGGGTTGAATTTCGCTGCTGCAATCCCTACGGCGCCGTAGCCGCATCCAACATCCAGCACGCAACCTATGGGAGGCAGAACCATGTTTTCGATGAGAATCCGCGTTCCCAAATCAATGCGTTTTATGCTAAAAACACTTGAAGCTGTCGTAAACTCGAAGGGTTTCCCGCAAAGGCAGGTACTAACGAGCCCGAATTTGGGTTCGCTCTTTGGCTTTTCGGAGTAGTAGTGATCACTGCGGTCAGGCTTGGACATTTTTTTTGCCACTGCCAGTTTTCCATGTTTTCGCGTAGGTGCCTCTTTCCATGAGGACGCGTTCCAGCGTAGCTACTGTGCCATGATTACTGTTGAAAATTTCGATCGTGCCCATGTCCGCTTTTGCAAGCGCCACGGCTTCTCCCTTCAACGAGGAGATGACGACCAAAGAGTTTTTGACTATCCCGCTTTCCACCGAAAGAACTCCTGGCGCAGTGAGGTTTGCTCCGTGACAGACGGCATCTACGGCTGAATCTCGAACGACGATTTTCGGTATTAATTCCAGCGCGCTTTCCATAGGCAAGATGAACTTACGTAGAATCGCAGGGTCTTTCTTTGATTCCCATTCCCCGAACTGGTAAGCTACGTCGTGTAGGGTAACGAGTGAGGGACTTTGTTCGCTGAAAGGTCCCGAACGTGTTCTTCTGAGTTCTTGCATGTGAGCGCCTACGCCAACGATTTCGCCAACGTCGTAACACAGTTTGCGGATATAGGTACCAGCTTCGCACGCAACGCGAAAAAGCACGTTTCTACCGCTCATCTCCAAAAACTCGTTATAGTAAATACGTCTTGTACGTATCTGCCGTTTAACCGAGGAACGCAGTGGAGGACGCTGGTAAATTTCATCTTCGAATTCTTTGAGAACTTGACGGACGCGGCTTTCCTCTGCATTTCCGTGAAGTTTCATGACGCAAATGTATTCTTTGCCGCTGTAGAGCAGAGCTTGAACAACTTTGGTTGCATCTTCCAGCGTGATTGGCAAAACACCGGTTACCTTGGGGTCAAGGGTGCCGCCGTGTCCTATGGCGTTTACTTTCAGGATTCTTTTTGCCCAAGCAGCAACTTCGTGACTAGTTGGTCCTGCCGGCTTGTCCAGGTTAATTAGTCCGTAGCGAATGTATTGTTCCCATGGTCGCTCAAGAGGTTTGTGACCGTATTTTGGGTCGGTGTGATCCTCGTTTTTGACGTGTACTTCACGTTTGGTTTCCCATGGGGGGACGGTTCTGGGCATAAGTAACTGTTACTCCTTAAACGTAGAAAAAGTATATCGGGGAAGTATAAGAGTCTACTTTACTATGCGGCAGGTTTTGCTGTCTGTTTCATCCCGTCAATCTTACATTCGGCTGTCAACATTTGAGTGACTTCTTCGTCAGACGCACCCCGTTTAAGATCAACCTTGTCTTGGAGGGGCATGATGTGACTGAGGTTGACTCTTTTCCGTTTCACACCAGTGACTGCCTTAGGTCCAGTTATCAAGACGAAGCTTTTGTCCATGACGTCTACTATGACGCATTTTTTGCCGTTTTCGCGTCCTGCGGTTTTCATGCAAATTCTGCCGACTTCTACTGCGGGCATCCCTTTTTCAATCTCCTTATAAACCTGTAGAATACAGAATCCCAAGCAATATTTAAGCATAACATCCCGCTTCTGGCTCGGTTTGCCTGTTCCTCTCTGGAACGGTTCTGTTCCTCAGGGACAATTAAATGAGGGCGAGACCGTTTAGGTTTAAGGTGCAATCGCATGAAACGAAGTCCCATAATAATAGTTGCAGGATGCTTAATCGCCTTAGTTCTTGGCTCAGCATTGGCTTACCCACTTCTGGTTTCCGAGTTGCCCGTCACAAGAAAGGTGGATTTAGGTGTGGATGTAGTTTACGCTCACTTCGGGCGCCCAAACCTTGACGCAAACATTTCCGGGTTATGGCGCAACAATAGCCTCTCAAACGAGGTTGTAGACGTCAACGGTGAACGCTTGGGGTTTGACGTAAACGTGGTCTCATATCTAATTGTGCTAAATATTACTAATCACTCTTATGATGAGGCATACATCACAAGCTTTGAGCTCATTGTTGGCCCCCAGATTTCAGTCGGCGAAGGCGAAAGCGTGGAGGCAGGCAATGCAATCGTGAATGACTACCGAAGCGTCCAGTATTATCCAGGTTGGGGAAACATTTGGGGTGCCAACACTTCAAGACTCATTTTTCTGTCGGGAGTTATCGGCGTTCACGACATAAGCTACAGTTCTTTGAACAACTCCATCTACACGTTCGCCCGCGTTGACGGGCAAGCTTGGAGTGGCGAGAAAGCCCAATATGCAGGCTACGACCTTAAGCAGGTGAAACTTCAGACTTTCGAAGACGCCTACTTATACAACAACATGCTAAATGAGGACCAAATGCTGGTATTCTACAACGGACTGGACGTTTCCATCGGCACGAGGCAACCGTAGTGACTATCGACCAAGAATTAGAGGGCACAGCCCTAAGAATTTACGTTGCTTTGGTCAATGAAGATAAACCGCTGGGACCCAGAGAAATCACCCGTCTAGCGAATCTGAGCAGCCCAAGCGTTGCCTATAGGAACCTACAGAAACTGGAAGAAAGTGGCTTAATCGAGAAAGACTCTTTTGGCGAATACACTGTAAAGATGCGTCAGGGTAAAGGGACACTTCTGGGTAGGCAACAGATTGTTCCCGAGGCTGATGTTTTACGCTTTCTTTTTTGTGGGCATTTTAAGTGTAGAAGCTGTTATCGCTGCTACTAGGGTGGTTGAGAACGAACCGCTGCAATATGACTTCATTTTACTCATCGCGGTGACTGCCATTTCGGCAGGTCTCTTCTTAATAGAAGGGACGCTTTCGACAACATTTAGAAAAAGGCGACCTGAATAGGAAATAGACTCCCGATCTCGTAAAGGTTTTTGGGTTTAATGCTTGTTTGTTGAACACTTTCTGCAACTGGACGCCTTATTGGCAAGTCTTAAATGTGGCTAACATCCAAACCCGTATGAGGGATAAGTTTGAGGACAATCTACATTGCCCTAACAATTGTTTTTCTCTCTGCCGCAGTTTTAGGCTCGGCTATTTACTGGGGTAAAAGCTTTGCAGTTTTCTCAGGTTCATCCGCAACCACCTTCACGGTTTCCGTAGACTCAAACACCCAGTGGTCAGGAACAATCGGCGGTCTTCCAAGAAGCGGCACTGGCTCAGCTAACTTCACGATTCACACCACCTCAGCGTCCGCATGTCTTCAAAAACTAAACGATACAGGATACCTCACCATAACAATATTCAAGAACGGTGAAGTGGTAGATTCACAAACCACAAACGATGATTATGCCCCAATAACGGTTTCCGCATCATAACGGTTCCCTTAAAATGACCTTCTTTGGGTAAGCCTTCTATAATTGTTCTGTTTTGATTCGGAAAACGAGTCTTGATTGACTGTGTCTTAATTTATGTAAAGGATGGTAGAGGCCGAGAGCAACACATTCTGAACTGAAAGAGTTGAAGACAGCAGGCCCCATGTTTGGTGCCTAATATTCAATGTATGCGGTAGAGGGGGAGGGGGGTCGGATGGAAGGGCGGGTTTTCGTTATTCAAAAAGGTAGGGGTAGGGGTCGCTATTGGCGGATTTTCAGCCCAATAGCATGTTGAAAAAACCATAGAGGTCGAAAGGGGTAGGTCTAAAACGTAGCTTATCTGCCAACGATTCCGGAAAGAATATTTTCAGCCTTTAAATAAGGAAGGGGGTAGGCTTCGCACGCAACAGGCCTCGGTGAGCTTGTTGACCAGTTTCTTTCTTTGTTTGTGACCATAAATAGAGGGGGGTAGCTCGCCGTGGAGCAAGAGGAGGGATAGGTGGGCCTGAAACGTAGCTTATCTGCCGGCGGCTAGGAGACGTTTGGCGCCTTTAAATAAGGGGGGATAGAAGAAAAATCGCAACAGAAGAGAGCAAAACCCTGAAATACGCTCAGTCAAAGCGTCATTCGCTCGTAATGATAAAGATATTCTTGAGCGTAGCCCGCGTGCAAGCCGAAGTAGTTTCTGCCAAACGAGTTCAGCCGTTCGTAATCTCCGCTGCTAAGCGAATCGCGAGCAGAAAGCTTCTTTGCAAGTTCAGGCTCAAGTTTATCGCTGTAATGGTTCAGGATAACCCTCTTCACCCAAATGTCGACTGGAAAAGCCTCAGTTTTACCCAGCGAGAAAAGCAACACGCAATCAGCTACCTTTGCGCCCACACCCGGAAAATCCATCAACGCTTTCTTCGCTTCCGAGTAAGGTTGTTTCTTTATGCTTTCAAGGTCAAAGTTGCTTTGCCAAATTCTTCTGGAGGTTTCAAGGACGTATTTAGTGCGGTAACCCAATCCGCAATCCAACAAATCCCTCTCAGATGCCTCTGCAAGTTTCTTACACTCGGGGAACGTGTAAAATTCCAAGCCGTCTAAGACCGTTTTCTCGCCGAATTTCTTTGCCATTTTATTTAACATGAGCCTGATTGCAGGAATGCTCTTGTATGTGGCACAAATATAAGAGATCAAACATTCCCAAGGATCCTGCCTGATAAGCCGCAAACCCCAATACTCCTTAACTGCCTTGCCAATATGTGCGTCCCGATTAAAGCTATCAACGATTCCCTGCAGATCCACATCCAAACTGAAATAGTACTCAACAAACTTAGCGTCCACGTTAGCGTACTCAAATCTCCCCCCGATTTGCCGAACCTTTAACACTTTGTCTCGAGCAACCCCGTACCACCATTCTCCTTGCCTTTCCCAACGGAAAACCTGCCCACAACACAACGTAACATCCAACCAAAACGGGACATCACAAAAACCCATTAGCCTTCCTCCAAAAACCTACCTGCAGAGGGAACTTCCGCCGCCAAGCCTTTTCGCTTCCGAACTTCCAAAATGATTTTTGCCGCAAGTTTCTCAGGAACCTGTTCCCAATGATCAAGAATGTTCTGCCAAAAAGCCCTACCTGAAGTGGCCGAACGCATCTGCTTAGATAACCCTAACGTTTCTGAGACTGGAATGTACGCGGTGATGACTGACAATAGTCCTTTTTGTTGGAAGGCGCATATCTTTCCACGTCTGGTCTCGATGATTCGGGAGCATTCGCCTGCCAAATCCGTTGAAACAGTAACGACGGTTTTGTAGACGGGTTCAAGCAGCACCGGTTTTGCGGTTAAGAAAGAGCCGAAGATGGCTTTGCCAACGCTATGCATAACTTCGGTGGAACTTCTCTGGTCTGCCACCTCGCTAACTTGTAGGTCCAGTAAGTTCACTTTCACGTGTCGCATGGGTTCGCCGCAAAGTGGACCCGCTTTGCATGCAAACTCGAACCCTCCGATAACTGGCTCCAGTACATCTTCGCTGATCTGCTCGGTTTTCCCGTTGCAATCCACAAGTACATTGCGCTGTTCATCTACAGAAACCACACTGGCTGTTTCATCCATGCATAACTGGTTTGTCTGCTCCTCTTCTGGTTCTATTTGCACCGTGAATCTGTTCATCTTGTTAGGGCTCGTCGCTGCGGCAACCACACCTTTCTTAGTGACGCTTTCCCGATAAACAACCCTCGGCGGAGAAACTGTAATCTTTATGCCGCCGCTTACAGTTTTCAGCTGGTTCAAAGCAACGTCCAAGTGAAGTTCGCCCATAGCGCTCAGCAAGTATTCGCCTGTTTCCTTGTCAACAGAAAACGCGAGGTTTGGATCTTCCGTTATGAGCTTATGAAGAGCTTTCAACAAGGCGAAGATGTCTTTGGGATCGTTAGGTTCGATGGTTACAATCATAACTGGTTCGGAAACGTAGTTTATGCTTTCAAACGGAACCATTCCCGCTTTATGTTCGACATCCACAAGGGTTTCGCCAGCAGTTAATGTCTCGGCAACTTCCAAAACCGCGATGTTACCTGCAGAAACCTGATTTACCTCCTCTTTGAAAGAACCCATGTAAACGTAAGCTTTCTCCACAACCGTTTCTCGCAGGGCATTAACACAATAAAGCTTATCACCCTTCTTTACGATGCCCGAAAAGATTCTTCCTGTGATTACACTTCCACTTTCGGGAGCTGGCTGAACATTAGTCACGCAGATAACCGTTAACTCTTCGTCGCTGCATTCCGCAATGGCCTTGCCCACTTTCGAATAACGTAGCCCACTCCAAACTCGATCCACCCTGTACGCCTGCGCCTGCTTGGGATTTGGCAGGTTGCAGATAGCCATCTCAAAAACCGCAGCGTAAACAGGCAAAATCTTCTGCAAACCCGAGTAATCCGCTTTAAGGTAAGCAGCAATCACGTCGGAAAACTTCATTCCCTTGCGTTTCGCCAAATCCAACGTAAACCCCCAACCATGCAACGCAGAACCAAACGCGACATTGCCTTTTGCCGCATCAACCTTCCACTCGTCCTTGAATTGCTCTTCCCCATAAAGCTCAACCAAATCGTTAAAGCTGCTCATTATGCGGTTCAGCTTCTTTTCGACTTCTTCAGCACTTAAATGCAACTCCGTAATCAACCGGTCCACTTTGTTTATGAAAAGCACCGGCTTAACCCGCTGTTCCAGAGCTTGACGCGTAACGATTTCAGTCTGAGCCATAATCTCCTCCACGGCATCCACTAAAACTACTGCCCCGTCGATGGCTCGAAGCGCTCGGGTAACTTTGCCCGTGAAATCCACATGCCCCGGAGTATCGACCAAATTAATGAGGTATCTATCGTCGCCAGTTTTATAGAGCAAACTTATGTTAGCAGTTTTTATCGTGATTTTCCGCTTCTGCTCCTCCGCCAAATAATCCAGCACCCTAGCAGAGCCAGCCATCTGCGTCGAAAGCAAACCCGCACCCGCCAGCAAAGAATCAGCCAGCGTAGTTTTGCCATGGTCAATGTGAGCGATTATCCCAAAGTTACGAATCTGCTCTTTGCTACTCATGAGCTGCTGGATTTGAGCGATTTGCTTGAACCTTGCCATCGTTGACACACAAACAGAATTCCAGTAACTCGCCATCCCTATTAAATTTATAATCCAACAATAAACGGGCACCTTGAGCGAAAAAGCTTTTTTCCCTCAGACCCATCTCTCCAGCGAAGACTCATGCCAAAATACGCAGGCACCATACCCGTTGACCAACTTAGGCAGGAACCATACGCTTCCCTTCTATGTTTTCCCAAACCCAACGATATCGAAGCCCAAAGCCGCATCGAAGAGCTGAAGAAACACGGCGTTACATCAATAGAGTTTTCAGGGAAAGCCAACGTTTACGGCGTCCAAGTTCCCGTGCTCGGCAAAGGCTTCGTGGGCATAGTGGTAATCGCCCATCTAAACGAGGAAAAAGTTGCAGTGAAAATCCGCAGACTTGACGCTGACCGAATAGATCTGCTGCATGAAGCAGAAATGCTCAAGAAAGCCAACGCCACAAATGCGACTCCGAAGTTTATCTCCGTTAGCCAAAACTTTCTACTCATGCAACTTATCGACGGCGATTTACTGCCAGCTTGGCTCAAAACCAACAAAGATGTAGCAATTGTTAAACGGGTTTTGCGCGACGTCTTGCAAAGCTGCTATCGCCTGGACGAAATCAGTTTAGACCACGGCGAACTCAGCAAAGCCCCCAAACACATAATCATCGACCGGCAACTAAAGCCATGGATTGTAGATTTCGAAACAGCAAGCGACAAACGTAAAACCGCCAACCTACCCGCAATATGTCATTTCCTGTTCAACAGTTCAGGCGAAGTGGCAAGAACAATCACCGAAACTCTGGGAGTTAAAGATAACCAAAAAATTATAGAAGCTCTGCATATCTACAAACGACATCGATCCATCGAAACATTGGATGAAGTCCTAAAGTCTTGCCTAAGCTGATCGATTAGACAGCGATTTCGTTTAACCTGTTTACCTTGATGGCTTCTTTAATTTCCATAGCTATTCGTCTGCCCATGTACACGTTCTCCCCATAGCGCAAGTACGCGTAGGGTGAAGTGCCGATGCCAACATTTGTTCCAGCAACTATCCGAGCGGAGATTTCAAACGTGAAGATTTTGAGGTCGTCAGTGATAACGGTTTCAAGACAGAAAGGCCCAATGATGCCTGGCGGCGCAAGTTCCCGAGCTTTCTTGTGTACATTGTCTCCCATCCGCATAATCTCAGGCAGCAAGGACTCGCGCAGTACGATAGGAAAGTTACCCACAACAGTGTAAGTTGGATTCACATCAATTTCGAGTTGTTGGCTCGCGGGAATTTTTCCAATCGAATCAACAGCGGATTCGTAGCGTCTGTCCATCGCGAGCAATTCTACGTCGTTTTTGATGATGCTGCTAAAGTAGCTGGGATAAACGTTTACACCTAGCGCGTACTCCTGCAGATGCACCTTGTCGATATCTTCTTCGGTGAGCAATCGTCGAGCAACCATCTCGGTGAACTTGCGGTAGAAAGCCGAGGGCGAATTGCACAAGAAGTAGCCTTTTCCGCCTTTCGCACCTGGCAATTTGACGATTGTTAAGCGGTCGATTTCGTCTGGCGACTTGAATGTGGCGGGTAGTCGGAGTCCTGCTTTGTGAAGCCATTCTTCCTGTTGTTTACGGTCTGCTTCCCAGTGGAGGAGTTCGCGGTTGCCGAACATAGGCACGTTGAGCTTGTTCTGAAGTTGATCCGTGCTCAGATAAGCTGTAAAGGAGCCGTGCGGAATCAGAACCACGTTCAAACGCCGCAGCTTCTCCTGCAACTCCTCTCCCAACAGTTCGGTGAAGTCCTTAACAATGATGAGCTCGTCCGCAAGTGGGAATTTCTGGTACATGATGGCGTCTTTTTCTTTGCAGACACAAACAGTGCGAAAGCCTTCCTCTTTTGCGCCCTTGAAAATGTTAAGCGAACTGTGCGAACCAAGCGTACCAATCGCAATCTTCTTGAGGTCGTAATTCTCGAGAACTTTAGCCATATCCTCAGCGGTTATCATGTGACCACTTCTGCGAGCCTATGTTTTCTGAGGGCACGTTTAATTTCCATAGCGACGCGTTTACCCGGACCAACTTCAACGCCGTACTTGTACTTCATATAAGGCGAAGTAGGTTCCACACAAGGACAGCCTGGAACGCGAGGGCTCACGTCAAAAACATAGAACTCCAAATCCTTAGTCACCGCACCTTGCAACGCGAATAAGCCAATCATGCCTGGCGAGTACTCTTTTTTGCACGTTTGAACGAAGCGCTCGGCGGCTTCAAAAACTTTCTCAATTTGGCTTTCCCGCATTGTGGCACCCATATGCCCGATCTCGATGTTCTGGGTGGGAATCTTCAACTCCAGCTGCTCTTGGGCAGGCAAATCCAATACGCCGTCGAGGTCCGTTTGGATGCGCCTGTCAAAACCTAGCAGGTCGATTTCGTCATTTAATGGCGACCAGAAAAGGTTGGCGTTGAATTTTGCGCCAAGAACATATTCTTCTATGACAGCTTGTTTGAGAGCTTCTTTGGTAATTATGCCTTGTTTTATACGTTCTTTGGAAGTTCTCTCGTATTCTTCAGGAGAGGAAACATAGAAGAAGGCACGTTCGATGGCACGTTCTTTCTCAGGGACTTTTACTATCGCTAAACGGTCAATTTCTGCCGGAGACTGGAAAGTTTTGGGAGTTTTTATCCCAGCCTTCTGGAGCAGGTAAAGTTGATTGCGAGGCGTATTGCGCTCTTCCGTTCGAAGCATTGACCTGTTGCCCATTAGAGGAACAGCGAACTTTTGCTCTATGGCTTCATAGCCTGCGTAAACGCTAAACGAGCGGTTCGGAACAAACACCGTGTTCAAATCCGTTAGCTGCTTAACGTTTTCGGGGTCGGTGATTTCTGAGAATTTGTCCACAAAAATGAAATGGTCAAAGAGATTTCTGTAGTATCGGGCATAGGTTTTTTCTCGACCGTTTTGGCATACGACCACGGTTTTGAAGCCTTCCTCTTTGGCTCCAGCTGCGATTTCCAATGCAGAGTGACTGCCCAAGACGCCTATGCAGACTTTCTCTGGGTCATATCCATGGATAACTTCCGCAATTTTGTCTTTTGTTATCATAGTTTTTCGCCGCTCCACTCTTTATACTCTTTAACGACCTCTGCAAGTTTGGGTGTTTCGAAAAACTTGCGTCCAGTCATCTCGTTGGCTGCTGCCATGTACATTTCGCTTATGATGGTTTTGAGTTTGGGGTCCAGCTTAGGCGTCGGCACTTTGACCAGCGCCTTCCAGTCTTTGATGCCTTTTGCTTCAGCGGTTTTTTTGGCTTCCTCGATGTCTTTGTACCAATCAGTTTTTTTGTAGAATTGGCGGGCGATTTCTTTGCTAACGTGGAATCCGTTAAAGGTGAATCTGCATTCGTCCAGCGTTCCGATCACGTCTATAACCATGAGCCGACGCTGTAGGTCAAAGGCTAACTCGATTTTACCGTCTTCGTTTATTAAGCCTGCTTTGACGGCGATTTCGTTTATGGTTTCGTTTACTTTTGCAAGAACCACTTTGACTGCTGCTACTTCTATGTTTGTGAGTCCAGCGATTTTGGCTGCTTCCTCCCAAGTCACATAGCGGTCGGTCTCCTCCAGTTTAGTGCTGACGTCAAAAATTGGTTTTGCCAATCGCTCTCCCGGTTTAGGGTAATGATCTAAGCCAAGTTCCTGATATGTTACTTTTCCCTGTTCCAACCGCTTGAAGACGCTGCTTCCTTCGGGTAAACCGTTTCGGTAGATGATTTCGAGCGGTATGAGGCAATTCTTGAGGTTGGAACCATAGGCGCTGTAGTCGTAGATGAGTTTTCCGTTTTCTACGTGGGTTTCGGGTTGGTATCTGTTTACCGTGGAGACTTCCATGAGGCTGCTGGGTCGCATGAGCTCATTGAACATGACAGGTTTGCCGTTTTCGACCAAGCCTTTGTAGTGGGTTCGGACACTTTTTTCCTCCAGCCGCTCAAAGCAATATGCGCCCATGAGGCAGAGTGCGTCGCCCTTGCGGTCGATGTGGTCGGGCATTTCGCCCCAGTCGAAAACGCTGAATCGGTCGCTAAAGTGGAATCTTCCCAACCCCATCTTGTCTTTGGTTGGTTTCTGGATAACTTCTAAATCTTTAACGCTGCCCACGCTTTGACGCTCCTAAACTTGTCCCACATTGGAGAATGTACTATTTTCCCTTGACCTATATCAGCTTATTTCTTTTTCTAACCTAAGCATTTGCGTAGTTTCGCTGCTTCCACCAGGGCTTTTTTTGCTTCTTCATCTTCGCGTTCGAGGTAGCTGATTAGGAAGTTGTTGGTGAAGTTTTCATGTTTGCGTTGTGTTGAGGTGCGGGGTCCCAGTTTCACATCCAACTTCTCTTCCACGGTTTTGAGGTCCGCCAGTATCCTAGTGAGTGCTAGCCGCAGGTTGTCCACGTCCATTTCAACGCGTTTGGCGGTTTTGAGGTGCATGTCCATAAGCATGTTTACGTTCTGCCATGAGACGTATCCGCCGACGGAGGCGAAGTCTTTTTGGAGGTTAACGTAGTATTTCTCTGCCACGCGCCACTCTGCCTCGTCGAAGTCTTCGATGACTTTGGCGCCTATGAATTCGGGTGGTATCCCAATACTGTACAGTGCGGCGGCGAAGGTAATTGCTCTTGGAAGGGTTACACCTGCCACGTTTCTGCTGTAACCGAATAGGCCGATGTGCAGTTTTCTGGCTCTTCGCGCTGGCACGTATGGCGAGATGCTGTTAACGAACGGCGCCAAAACCTCGGCGACGCTCTCGTACTGGCTGCAGCATTTCTCCAGCACACTCAACAAGGTTGTCTCTTCCTCCAGATCTATGTCGGCCGCCTCGCCGTCGGGGAGCTTGTGGTTTAGCTGGTTCACGAAGTCTTTGACTTGTTCCAGAGGATAATCGTATCTAGCTGCAGACTGGATAGTTACGGTTGCCAATCCTGGATACTCTCGAAGGAACCCCTCGAGGTTATCGGGTGCAAGGTGCCCACGGAACGGCTTTGACCCTACGCCGATGATTGGGTGGATTTTGACTTGGGTTTCTTTTTCCGTTTTCCTCAGTTTAGACATGGCGATTTTAGATAGCAAAACTGCCGCTATGAGTCCGTAGTTGAGGGCTGGGTCTGAGCGGGCAATGAAGACGCGAAGCTGCTTTGGCTTGACGGCTTTTATGTAAGGTTTTATTATGTTATCGATGTTTAGGAGACTGCCAAAGTCCTCGACGAGTGGGATGATGCTTATAGTTTTGGGTTTGAAGCAGCCAATCCAGTCCTTGGCTTTCGCGTGGTCGTCGAGCATGATGTCTTCGTTTGCAACTATGGCTTTGCGGTAATAGTTGAATAGCCAGATGAGTTCGTCGCCGCTTGTAGTGAAAGGCAAGATGAGTTCGAATATGGGTGTGATGTCTTGTTTGTAGACGGATGATGCTACGTCGTAGGTTACGGGGATGTTTTGGAGGGTTTCCACAACCACCTTCTTCTCCACCGTTTCGATTGAGGGGTTGGGGATGCGGTAAGTCAGGAACAGGTCTTTGCCGATGATTTTCTGGCTAAAGTAGTCCCAGTAGTTGCTGAGCAGTTTTCGCACTACTCGGGTGTCAACGTCTTTACCCTCAGAATCCCACATGACTTCTTGGCAGCCCAATGTGCTGTAAGCGTAGTATGCCTCGTAGACTTCTACGTTGCCATCAATGACTTCACCTTGGCTCCACTCGGGCACATTGGCGTTGTCGGGGTGCTGCGTAGACATCGTTTTGGGGATTATTCTTTCTGCAAATTTAACGGTCATGGTTTACGCTCACCTGTAAGTGTGAAGAACGGGTGTAAAATGTGGCTTTCCTATTTCATGTTTTTGATTGTTTCGTTGGCTTTCTCGATGTCTTTCTTCTTTTCAGTTTGGTAATCTTTGACAGCTTTTTCTAGTGGCTTGTATTCGAGGGCTAAGATTTTGGCTGCTGCAATTGCGGCGCCTTCCGCTTCAATCGTGACAAGGGAGCCGATGCCGCTTGGAACCCTTAGAGAAGAATAAACGTCCAAACCCGCGAACTTTTCGGAATACGGTGGGCAAGCAATAACCGGTTTTGAGGTGTTGGCATCGACAAATGCGCTTAACGCATTTGACCTACCAGCTACAGTGATATAAATGACTTTCTGGGCTTCAAACTCAGAGAGCACCTCAAGTACCTTCTGCGGAGTCTTATGTGCGGATGCCACGCGGAACTCGTAGTCCACGGTTAAAGTTTTCAGGGTTTTGGCTATTTCGCGGCAAAACTCCAAATCCCGCTCGGAACCCATTATGATTACTGCTTTTCCCTTCATCGCAACCACACACAGAGGATACTGGCAGGTTGCTAATAAAATTTTTAACGCCCCAAAAACACTGTGGCTTTTTGCGCCCATTCTGGATCCTTGAGAAAGGCTCTTCCAACTGCCACCAAATCCACCTTGCCCTCCCGCACCAACTGGTCGGCATAAGTTGCCGAGGTGATATGTCCTACTCCGATGACGGGGACTTTGACTGCTTTCTTGATTTCGGCGGCTTGGGGAATGAAGTAGCCTCTGACTTTGTCAAGTTGTTTGGGCATGGCGCCGCACATTCCGCCCGACACGTCGATTATGTCGACTCCAGTTTGTTCGAGTTTTTGGGCGAAGGCGGCGGATTCCTCGATTTGGATGCCATTGGAGGCTAAATCATCAGCGCCCAGCCGGTAAAGCATGATTTTTCCCTTTAAGACCGCTCGGACCTTTTTTGCTACCATAAGCGGAAATCGCATCCGATTTTCCAAAGAACCTCCAAACTCGTCAGTTCGTTTGTTAAGCAAAGGCGAAAAGAACTGGCAAAGTAGGTAACCATGCGCCCCATGCAACTCGACGCCGTCGAAACCTGCCTTAACCGCTCGCTCGGTTGCCGAAACGAATTGGTCGGCGATGGCTTCTAATTCTTCTTTTAGTAGTTCCCGCATTTTCCCGTGCGCGGAGGGTCCGGCGGGTTGGGTGCCGATGACTTTTTTGCTGGCGACGCCTCCTGCGTGGGTTATTTGGAGGACCGCCGGGGCGCCGGTCTGGTGGATGGCGGTTGCCAGCTTTTCAAAACCCGGTGTTAAGGCGTCGTCGTAGATTCCAAGTTGCTTGACTCCCAACTTGCCCATGATGGAGATATACGCGTGTTCCACAATTGGCAACCCTAAAAACGGGGCTCTTTTCACGTAGAAGTTGATGAGCTTGGTTGTTACCGTGCCCTCAAACGTTGCTCGACCTGACTGCATAGGCGGCATTACAATGCGGTTTCGAAGAGTGAAGTCGTTAACTTTTAGTGGTTCAAGGAGTTTAGGCAAACAAAGCACCGTTGGGCAACTTTTTGTTGTGGCGGTATAAGAATGTAATCAAACCAGATGGTAAATTGAAACGTTTTCTCTTCTTGGCGTTTGAGGGTGCTAAGCCAAAAATTGCTTAACGGTCTCATACAACACACTTGCTCCAAAAACTAGGTTCTCCAGTGAAATCCGCTCATCAATTCCATGTTCTCGCCTGGTTGCTTTTTCGCCAAACCGTGTTTCGCTACGCAGGGGTTGAAAACCGTAGCAGATTGCGCCTCTTCGGCGGAAAAACCGTGAATCTGTTCCGCCTGCCATAAGAACGGGTGCAACGCCGCAGCCGGGCTCAAATTCGCAAAGAACATTGCGTATTGTTGTATAAAGCTGGGTGTCCATGGTTGATTCTGAGGGTTCCTGCGCTTGAATAACCTCAAACGAGAGCTTGTCTAAACCCACATCTGCTAGCTGCTCCCGAATTAACGCTTGGGCTTGAGCAGTGGACTGACCTTGAAGTACCCTGCAATCAAAAACCGCCCAACACTCGGAAGGAATCACGTTTTCTTTCACGCCGCCGTTAATCATCGTCGGCGTAATGGTCATTTTGAGTCTTGGGCGAATTTCGTCGGCAATTGCAGGTGCAGACTTTTCTATCTCAGCCAATTCTGCGTCGCTTTGTTGTGGGTTTTCCAGAATCCGCGTTAGAGGCGTTTTCAAGGTTGGATCTTGCTTGGAAAGTTCCGATATAAATCCACTGACTGCGGGAACCAGCATAACTTTGCTGCGAAAATCGGCTAGTTTGGATAAGACTTTGTTCATTCGGGCGATGGCGTTGTCTGCGGTTTCAGGCATGGAGCCGTGACCGGGAATTCCTTTTGCCTTGACCCGGAGCCAAAGCAGCCCTTTTTCAGCTGTATTTACTGTAAAAACTGTTTTTGTGCTGGTGGAAACTGATGCGCCGCCGCCTTCATTCAGAACATATTCGGCGAAGATTTTCTCTGGATGTTTCTGTAGCATAAATTCTGCGCCTCCGATGCCGCCCATTTCCTCGTCTGCCGTAGCGGCTAAAATTACGTCGCCTCGAAGCTTCACGTTATTGCGTTTGAGCAACTTTAGCGCCATGACCTCGATGGCGGTCATGCCCTTCATGTCGAGTGCTCCGCGTCCCCAAACGTAGCTGTCTTTGATTGCGCCTCCAAACGGATCCACGGACCATTCTGCTGGGTTTGCTGCAACAACGTCCAGATGTGATAGGAGTAGCAGCCGGGGTTTTTCTCCTGTGCCTTTGAGTCGGGTGATTACGTTGCCTCTGTTGGGCGCGGATTCATAGATTTCGCATTTGAAGCCTTCTTGCTGAAGATTCTGAGCTAGCCATTTTGCTGCTGTTGTTTCGTTTCCGGGTGGATTGGTGGTGTTGATTTGGATGAGTTGGCTTAGGAAGTTTGCTGTTTCTGTTTCGATTTGTTTTTGCTGTTGCATTGGCATTTTGGTTTGTTCCTATGGTGGTTTAGATGTTTGGGTTCTTTAGGTTTTTCTGTTGGTTGTTTGTGCGATTTGGGCGTAATTAGGGAGTAAATTCATGTGGGTCAACATGATGTTTATATAGGAATATTAAAATGGATATGGGAACAGGTAAAAAGTGAATCAGGCGTATCAAAATGAAAGAACTGAAACCTTTGGATTATCAACTGCTCTTTGAGCTCATGAAGGATTCTCACCGAAGTGATCGTCAACTGGCGAAGGCTCTTGGGATTTCTCAGCCAACAGTAACTCGCAGACGTGCAATGCTTGAGGACAGCACCATCGAAGGCTACACCGTTATCCCTAAGTTTGGTCAAATCGGGTTCGAAATTGCCGCTTTCACCTTCATGAAAACTAAACTTAACCACAAAAAAGGAACAGAAAAGGAAGAAGCTTTCAATAAACTAAAAGAATGGTACCTAAAGCAGCCAAATGTTGTTGCAGTTCTATCCGGGCAAGGAATGGGTTGGGACGCGGTTTGTGTTTCATTGCATGAGAACTATACTGGCTTTGCTGAGTTTTTGCGCAATCAGGAATCAGAATTGTCAGATATCATTGTTGAGACGGAAAGTTTCCAAGCGGACCTGAAACCTGGCGTGCTCGTTAAGCCGTTCCATCTAAAGTACCTCGCAAAATCCAGCAAGTAATCTTGAAGAGTAGTAGAGTGCCCAGTTTTGTGGGTTTCTACTTTTTCTTATCTTATCTTTAACGCCTTTTTCTTTTGGAATTCTGCTTGAGAAGTTTCTTTTTGGGGAGTTTAGGTTTTCTAATGCGTTCTTCGTCTGCAGTCAAAATTAAACCTCATGTTGTAATTAGCGTTCGGATTCTTAAGGCTAACGAGTTCTCTTCTGTTGCGTTTTCTCTTCTATACCCCCCTTATTTAAAGGCGCCAAACGTTGGTGTTACAATGCTCGTTGGGGAAAGGGTTTGGATTGATTGCGTTTGTTTTACGGGAACTGTTTTTTGTCGTTTGATTGCAGGCATTATTTGCGTTTTTCGTTACCTGTGTATGGTTTCTTGTCTGTGGCATGTTAGTCGGATTCTTTGTTTTTGAGTTTCTTAAGTGCCTTTACTCCTTCAATTAGAAAGAATGTCATAGCTATCCCCGTGATTGTTAATCCGAGACCGAAGAAAACGAATTCCTCGTACTTTTCGTATGGCAAATGAATGCCTAAAATGACGGCTTCGGCGACGAAAAGCCCCAAAAAGAAAAAGAAATAGAACATGGTCCTAGGAAGGAAACTTTTGCCCACCCAGTAGAAGCCGCCCAAACTTGTTTTCTTTTGGACAACGTATTCGCCATGCTCATCTTTCTTGAGAAGATTGGCGTTTTCGAGCTTCTGCAAATGACGGTACGCCACGCTTGGGCTGCTAAGTTGCAAACCCCGCGTCACGTCGCGGGGACCCAGCGGTCTACCCTGCTTCACAACGTAAACGTAAACTCTGAGAGTTGTGCCCTCAATTTGCTCGCCGCCGACGTTCGACACTGCCAAATACCCCTCAAACCCGAACAAAGACAACCTGCTTCGTTAGTCAAACCTTGCCAGTTTGCGTTCTTATGGGTTTTGGTGTCATCGTTGACTACATGATAGGTAGGCTACGTTGTTGATCTACCGGTTTCCATCTTTTTTTCACCATGCTAATGGCTTGAAAATCAGCCAATAGCACCTACCCTTCGCTCCTTTTTCTGCATAGATTGAGTATTAGGCTCCAAACATAATTTTGTCAATTGTTTGAAGGCGTTTGCTCTGCGGCGACCTACCCCCTCTACAAATAGCCACAACCAAAGAAAAAAACTTCGGAAAAATGGCTTACCGGAACCTGTTGCGTTCAAGACCTACCCCTCCCTTATTTAAAGGCTGAAAACACTCTTTCCGGAACCGTTGGCAGATAAGTTGCGTTTTCGCCCTACCTTCCCCCCTTACCTTCTTCCAGCATGCTAATGGAAGAAGAAACAGCCAATAGCGCCCCGCCCCCCATAGGTTTCTGCAATGAGTCACGATTAAGCTTCAAACATGAGGGCGTTTGCTAAGTATCCGCCCTGCAACCCTGCTTTGACCTACCCCCTCCCCCCTTTTCTGCATGCA
Organism: Candidatus Bathyarchaeota archaeon; assembly: GCA_017883615.1. GTDB lineage: Archaea > Thermoproteota > Bathyarchaeia > Bathyarchaeales > Bathycorpusculaceae > JADGNF01. The sequence continues at coordinate 23,226 of JADGNF010000008.1, read as the reverse complement.
TTGAATATTAGGCACCAAACATGAATCGAAAATTCGTAAATTCGTTGGCAAACCGCTGTGTAATCTTTTCCGGTTGTGATAGGTGTTTTCAGAACTTGCCTTTATTTCGAAGGTCAATTTCGCATCTGGGTCAAAACATAGTGGCTTTCTCAAGCTGCAAAGTATCTTAGAAAACCAAGAAAAAGAAACTGCTCCTCAAACCCTGAAGAACTAATTTTAGAGTGGCTTCCATACACATTTTACAGCGCCTTGTTGGCAGGCTAATACGCAAGGTGTTTTGTTCCTTTCTGGCTCGCATTCTTGGCATGTGTATCGGATTTTTTTGCGATGAGTTTCAGAGACAGCTGCGACGGTTTTGTCTTCCAAGTCTATGAACTCCGTCACCATTTCCAGCGCGTTCTGGGGACATTTTTCTGTACACTTTCGGCAACCGTTGCATTTGTCGGAGTCGATTACGATGAAGTATTCGCCTGAACCGTCGATGTAGCCGTAATGCGTAATCAAGTTTTGGGCCTCAGCTGCCTTTACTTTTCAGGTATAACGCTTTGCCAAGCAACGCGGCGCCAGCTGCCCCTGCAATCATAGGGTCTAATCCGCCTTCACGCCAGTTAGGTGAGGGCAAAGTCTTCACACCCAGAATTGTTTCTATTCTGCTAACTATGCCAATGTTTTTGCTTTGCCCTCCTGTAATGACGAAATCCTTCTCTAAGCCGACCCTGTTCACGAGGTTTGCCATCCTAATCGCCATAGCCCGCGTGTAAGCCGCTAGGACTTTTTCTTTGGTCCAGCCTTTTCGAAGTAAGCCGATGGCTTCGGTTTTTGCGAAAGCAACACAGGTGCAGCTTACCGGTGGGGGGTCTTCGTCAACGCTTAGGCTGACTTTGCCTATGTCTTCAATGGGGATTTGTAGCAGGTCAGCGAAAACTTCCATTCCTCTGCCCGTGCCAGCTGCGCATTTATCGTTCATGAGGAAGGCGGTGACGCGACCTGTTTCGTCGCAGTGAATTGCCTTGATATCTTGTCCGCCTACGTCTAGAATTGTTCTAACTGAGGGTCCCCAAATGTAGTTGGCGCCTTTCGCGTGGCATGCAATCTCAGTAATGGCTTTGTTTGCCATCGGAACGTTTACTCTGCCATACCCTGTGCCTACGGTGTACTGAATGTCACTTTGCTTTAGGTCGGTGTCCTCCAAGACCATACCCATGACCTTCTTAGCGCTGTCCGGACTATTTGATCCAGTCCGCGTGACTGCCCAAGCATACATTTCCCCGTCAATCATGATTGCCGCTTTCGAACCTACTGAACCGACGTCAACGCCAGCCGTGATTACGTCTTTGTTTTTCCAGTTTCTGTCATTTCGGACCCTGTGGTATTCTTGCCAACGCCAGAACTCTTTCTGTTCTTTTGGTAATTCAGTCACTGTTGACCAACCTTCACCCGGCTTGCAGCTGTTAGCGCCGCGCCTAATGCGCCCACGTATTCGGGGTATTCGGGAACAAGAATTTTAATTCCGAGTTTTCTTTTTAGCGAGTCCACAAAACCCACGTCTTTGGCTACCCCTCCGACCACGACGACATCTAGGTTTATTCCAAGCCTATGCACCATTGAGGAGATGCGGTCAGCCATCGCGTCAAAAACTGCCCGGGCAATTTCTGGCTTGGATTCCTGTCTGTGAATGAGCGAAACCACGTCGGATTCGCCGAAGATAACGCAGCTCGCGTTAATTGGGCTGGCACGCTCAGCTTTTAGGCTTAGAGGACCCATGTCCTCCAGCTTTACCTCTAGTGCTCTTGCCATGGCTTCGATGAAGGTTCCTGCACCTGCCGCGCAGCGTTCGTTTACTACGAAATCTTGCATGATGCCTCGTTCGTCGCATTTCACAGCACGTGCTTCTTCTGCTCCGATGTCGACAATTGTTCTGGCAGAGGGAAAAAGAAAAACGCCTGCCTTCGCGTCGGCGCCCATCATACTAACGTTGCCGTTTGCGTATGGTGCCGTTTCCATGCCTGAACCGGTGGCCAAAATCTGTGTTACCTCTTCCTTACTCGATTTCGAAATTTGCAGCGCTTCAGCAAACGCTTGTTCTGCAGCTTTGGCGGGTTCAAAACCCGAAGAAGCTTTGGCTCTTCCGACGACCGCGCCGTCTTTTAGTATGACGACTTTGACGGTTTGGATGCCCATGTCTATTCCGGCAGTAATTGCCATAGTGAGGTCCTCTAGATGTCTACTCTGGCTGTCAGCATTTCCAAGAATGCTTCTACACGCGTTTTCATTTGCCCAACGTCTTCCCGCGTGTAATCTGTGTCCAAATAGTATACTGGTATGCCCAATTTGTCCAGTGCCTTCTTGACTCGGGTGTATTCCATGGCGTAGAGGATGCAGCCTCGAACCACGTAATAGATGACCCCTTGCGCCTTGTTCTCTTTAACTTTGTTTATGAGCCAGTTGACGCGATCTTCGTTGCCGTCTTTCGAGGTGAAGCACGGACAGGTGGAGGCCATAAGGTAACGTTCAGCTATGCCATTGATCATGTCATCCATTGTCCACTCATCAATTCCCACAGGATCGTAGAGGATTCTGTCACTGGAGCACATCTCGTCGCCAACAAGTACTCCTTGAGGAGTCGCTTCTTCGATGAGTGTCGGTAATTTCCAGTTGTCGGGCCAAAACATCGGCGTTCCCGTTACAATAACTCTTGGCGTATCAGGCGGGCAAGCCCAGGCTTTATCTTTAATACGCATTTCCAACTCATCGCAAAGAGCTTCGGTTTTCTCTGTCCAACGTTTGATGTCATCCCACAAAGCTGCTTGATTAACCAACATGGCATCTCTGCCCATTAGAACCGTGTTGCCTTTTCGGAGTTCCTGAAGCCTACGGAAAGCTTTACTTGCTTTCTGCATGGTTTCGATTGCTTCCTTTAGCTTCTTAGCGGTAATCTTGTTTCCTGTAATTTTTTCAAGTTGGGTTTTAACGGTTTTGATTTCTTCTTTCCACAATTGAAGACTCTGAGGGCTATCTTTGACTCTGGGCGGCGTCATAGTCCAGATTGTTTTGGAATCGCTCAGGATTTCGCTGAGCTTAGTCATGCCGTCGCACGTCAGAGTGCTTATCACGGCGTCGCTTAATTCCAGGTAAGGCGATAGCCCAATCATTTTGGCGCCTATCGTGGAACGAATAACTGGACAAACTTCGACCGGCACGATGCGATCGCCAAGCTTTGAGGTATCATACCAACCGGAATTAACGCGGACTGGAATAGCGTCTGCCGCCAAGATTAGCTCGACCGGCGCGAAAACGCAGAAATACCCAATGACTTTTTTCCCTTTGATTTTTGCGTCTTGGATTTCTTTTGGACGTTGCCCAAAAAAGTTTGATATTTCATCGAAGTATTTCATGCCCTCGGGTCGGTTGGGGTCTGTTTTCTTCATGCGTGCGATGTTGTCAGCTATGATTTTCGCAGAGGTTGCTTTAACGGAGGAGTTTAGTTCTTCAATTTCTTTTTGGGGCATTTCAGGCATGTACTTTTTTTCTGCAGATACATTCTTCATTTCCAGACTTTCTCCTATTCGCTGTTTGATGGTTCTAGCCAGTTACGTGACTTGAACACGGTTTTATTCGCTAAGTTCATCTTAAGGCATCCTTCGTACGGGCACATCTCGACACAACGCATACAGTTCAGGCAAAGGGACGTTTTTATGTTCCCGCCTTTCTGCTCGTAAACGTCTGTGACTTGTACGGGGCAAACGCGTTTGCAGATGCCGCATTTGGTGCATTTCTCTTCTTCCTTGTTTATGTGCAGTAGAGGCATCCATTTAAGGGCTTTGAATCGGTTAGCGGCAGCGATGGATATGCCTGTGGGGCAGAATCTGCACCAGAATCGTCTAAACATGAACGTACTTATCAAAGTCAATGCGATGAAAACGTAAATCAGAATTAAAGTAACGTTGGGTACACTGATGTAAGTCAAGATGTCTCGCGCGTAGGGGTAACTGATGCTCCAACCGTTGAAACCCAAGTTCGCGATGCTTCCAGTGAAGGGCACAATCAGGGGTTCCAGTGGGCTCAACAATATGTCGATGGGTCTGAAAGGACCCCGTAGAAATAGCGCCTGAATTCCGGATGCCGGGTTGATTGTTAATGCTCCCAAAAACAATGGAGCAGTCAATATGACTGCCGCGATGACATATCTGAGCTTGTTAAGGGAATTGTTGACCTTTTCTGGAAGCGAGAAGTATCTTATACCGAGCTTTTGGCGAACCAGCGCCACGATATCCATGTAGAAGCCGAAAGGGCAAATCCACCCGCAAAAGAATCTGCCACTGAAAAACGTCACTGCAAAAATCACCAGAAAGAACGCCGACAGCCAAAGCGCCAAGGTGAAAGAGTAGAATATACCAACCAAAGAAACGACTTGAATGAAGAATCTGAGGTAGCTGAGTTTTCTCGTTCGATCCTTCTTCCAGATAAGAATAACCAGAATACCCGCAAGTGCTAATCCTAATGCTGCGGTCGCCCCAAGTAAGGCACCAGCAAGCGATTCGTACATGCCCTCTCAGCCTCTAAAGAGTCATTTACTGTTAAATAATGATTGCGTCGACAAGTGTGACAATTCCAAGTATAATAAGTGCAATTGCGCCTACTCTGGAAATCCACTTTCTAAACAGAGGCGCCTTGTTAAGCAGCCATCCTGTAGTGCCTCCAAGCAGCAGAATAGGCGAAATCGACGTGCCAACCCCAAAAAGGACCGCCAACGCGAAGCTGTCAACCGGAGACGCGTACGTCACGGCGTAAGTTAGGAGAAACATAAGAGGCGTACAAAGAAGCAACCCCCGGGATAGCCCCAAGGTGTAAGCGCCTAGGTCAAAGTGGTCTCTTAAGCGCTTAGAATTCGCAAGTTTGCCTGCTTCTGAGGGACAATTGCATGCGGACTGCTTTTTTAGTAGAAGGTATACGCCGATGGCTATGGTGATTATGCTGAAAGCAAAGGAGGAGTAGGTTTGGAATGCGGTTTGGAAAGTTTCGTTAACGAGTAGCTTAAGGATGCCGATTGCCGCGCCGATTAGGGCGTACGCGGTTATACGTCCCGCATTAAAAATCAGCGTCACCGTCACGCCTCGTCGGAAACCAGCATTTATGCCCGCAATGTAGCTGGCGATATATGGTAGACATGTTGAAGTGCAGAAGACTAACCCGTAGGAGAAACCTAACACCAAGGCGGCAACATATGGATTAGCGATTTCAGGGAGCAAAGACATGCGTTATTTCTCGTTTGCTCTTGTGGAAGCGGATGTTAAATGCGCCGACTTTAAAGTTTGCGTAAACCAAGGCAGCGGTGATAGCTCCGATGGAAAGACCTGGAATTACTAAACTGTTTTGGCTTATAGTCGTATTTTGGAGGGTGGCTGGATCTGTGTAGACTCGGGTGTTCCATTGAGCGAGGTAGGTTTGGTGGGCTGTGTCGTTGGGGTAATTTTCAGTGGGGGAATACGGGAATCCGCTCATAGTCTGGAACGGCAATGGATCGACGGTGAATCCGAAACCGAAACCCCAATTTCCGGATTGGTCTTTGAACCAGCTTGCTTCGTAGAGGAAATAGTCTCTAACCATGCCTGGCGCTGGGGCTGCGATGCTGGATAGCGGGAACTGTAGAGAAAGGGCGTCGCCTTGGGTTCCAATTACGAACATGTCGTCTTCGCTCTGTACAAGTGGGGTTACATTTCCGTATTTAGTGAAGGCGCCAGCGGGTGAACCTATCTGAGCGGCATACACTTGAGAGAGGTAAGCTTGTGAGTTAATCTTCTGGATAGTTAGAGGTTGTTGCTGAGTCGTATCTACGCCGACGTAGTCGAAGGTCACATTCCAGAAATTGTTTACCCGGAGCGAGTAGTCGTTGGTTGGGAAAAGACCCGACAAATCAATAACGTACGTGCGTGGAGCCCCGTCAGGTGGAAGCGGGAATTCTCGGCTGTCCGGAATTGTTACCCAGTTGCCTCGGGAATCTTTAACCTGCATGAACGGTGGGGGAGTTACTTGCGTGCCGTTAGGGACTGGCTGCGCGAAAAACTGATTTAGCCAAGTCGTATAGTCGTCAGGATTGCCCCAGTCAACAATTGCTCTCACGACCAGCTTAATCTGCTTAGCACCCGCCAAATTGCCGAGGTCCATCGTGATACTTCCCCAAGAGATATTGTTCCAAGCTGGGCTCAACAGCCCGTTAACGCCCTTAGTGAATACACCGTCTACTTGGGATATTTGGGGAAGCACGTTCCTTCCGTTCTGGTCAACTGCGGAAACCGGTGTTTGAGGATTGCCTATTGTGTAGATGTTTCCCATGTAGTTCGGGTCAAGGTACTGTTCTTCCATGGTTGAATAGACGCTCACGTTTGCTGGGTGGTCAACTACCATCATGTAGGCTTGGTCTGTGTAGAAGACTTCGTTGAATCTCTGGAGCAAAGTTAAATTGTAGTATCCATTGGTGGCTTTAAGCTGGCTTGCGTCTAGCGGAACATAGTCCCATGGATTGTTCCTATAGTAGGTTAGCGAGCCGTCATTATTTATGCAATTGATATATCCTAACCAGCCATGGTTGGAAACATCTGTAACGTAATTGTCTGCTGTTCCGTTCCACATGTAAAGTGAAGGACAGGATGATCCGCCAACGAACGTTGCCACGAGAATTGTTTTGCCCTGAAGGTTAAATCCTTTGGAGAGGCTTGAGCTTCCGTCGGCCCATTTTTGGAAGCTAATCTTTCCAGTTGGATCTGTTGCCGGCATCGTTACTACGTAAGTCCCAGTTTTATAAAGAGCTGCATAGGGTGTCACATGTTGTTCCACGGTGCCACTTGGCAAGGTAATGGTGATCTTGGCATCGCCCTTTGGAGTTACGTCGACGCTGATTGTGTGATAGCCCGTTTTTACGACCGCAAATGTATCTGTGATTCCGTTCACGTCGACTGTATGAGTTGCTGAATCTCCGGCCAGCAATGCGGGCGCGTTAATCGGAAAGTTAACTGGCACGAAGGTTCCAGGTGCAAGTTTGATGGTTTGAGTCTGGTCTACTGAACCGTCCAACTTGAAGTTCACGTCGAGGCTGCTAACGCTCGACCCAACATTACTTGCTTTGACTGTAACGGTGAGTGGTTGCCCGCTCCAAACTTCATCTGATGTTAGGGCCAAATTGGTTAAGGTGACTTGTCCGGGGTCTTGAATTGTGAAGATTCCCGTTGATGCACCTATAGCCACGTTGTAGGTTGCTTTGACGTTTTCAGTTATCGAGAAGCTTACGGTTTGTGTTTCGCCCCCTGAAAGTTGAAGGGTTTTGCTTCCCTGCGTTTGACCATTTACAACGAAGTCAACAGAGGTTGTTCCAGTGACTTCTCCGTTGTTGGTTACTTGAGCTGAAACAGTAACTGCTTTTCCAGGCTGGGCAACTCCGGGGGTTATGTCTAAACTTGAAACCGAGAATTCGGCAGGTTTAGCTGGTTTAGCGTTGGAGGTTACGCTGAAATTTCCTTCTAAACCGCCCACTTTGAAGATGTAAGTGCCAATTGCCTGTTCAGTAACCTCAAACAAGACGTTTCTGCTTTCGCCCGCAGTCACTTGACCTGTTTTGGTTTGTACAAACGCGTCGTTTACAGTCAGTGTGAAGGAGTAGCTTTCTGTGTCTTGAGCGTTGTTCGTTATTTGTGCTGATATTCCTATAGGTTCTCCGATTTGTGCTTCTGTTCGGTTCGCAGCAACATTAGTAACAACGACTTTCCCGATTAGATTAAAACTTCCTTGAAGATTGCCAATCCCAACTACGTGCGATCCTTCGCTTGCTCCGGTGATTGTGAATTCAATAGTTTTGGTTTCTGCGGATGAAAGCGTAACTTTCTGGGTTTGACTTTGCGTTCCATCTAAAAGTAAGTTAACGTTGTAGTTTCCTGCTTGTCCCGCGATGTTGGTTACGTTGACGGTTGCCGCAACAGACTGCCCGGCTATTGCGCTCGCAGGGGATACCCGGAGGTCCATCAGTTGGACTTGGTCAGAGGAAAGAGCAGGAGCAGGCAATGTGCTGATGTAGAAGTATCCGGCGGCTGCTGATGCTACAACAATTAAGTCTATGAGTAAGATAACTTGGAGCCTGATTATTGCAGACTTGGGCGGCATACCAGTGATAAGGCGCATTATTGCTTATATAATTATTTCAAAATATTGAATTCGAGCAGATTCCGTTGGGTCACCTGATTTGCGTCTCGTTTTCACGGCATTTATTTATTAACTTTGTTCCTATTTCAAAGCCATCACAGTTTCGCCATTGTGGAATTGTCCAGTCTATGATTTGGTTGGCTGCATATATGTGCACATATATTTCGTTTTTCCGCGGAAATGTTTATATTTAATTCGAACATTCCAACAACTGTCAGATGCGGTAATATGACTTCTACAGCAAACAAGAATCCAATACACAATAATCTCGAAACAACGGGAATCGAAAATGTCAATGACATAGATTTCCGAATTCTGAGTTTGTTAGAAGGCGACTCCCGCCTAAGTTTCAACAAGATCGCAAGCAAACTTGGCATTTCTGTAGGCACGGCTTTTAACCATGTCAAGAGCCTCGAGAAAAGGGGTATACTGAAAGGTTACACCACAGTGCTTGATTCAGCCAAATTAGGCTACAGTTTAACTGCTTTGATTCTGGTTCAAACCCAAGGTGGGCATGTCGAAGAGGTTGAAGATAAAATCTCAAAGGCTGCTAACGTTATTGCAGTGTATGAGATTACGGGGGATTATGATGTGGCGGCGATAACTAAATTTAAAGACAGGGGGGATTTGAACATTTTTTTAAAGAACCTTATGGCAACTCCCCATGTTAAGAGGACAGTGACGAGCGTAGCGCTTGAAGTTGTCAAAGAGGATTTTAAAATGAGGCTTCAGGAAGAAACAAAGTTATCCACTGGGGTTTGTTAAGGATTATCGGAAGTTGATTGCCGATTGTTGGCGTTTTTGTTTGGAGTTTTTTTTCATCGTTTGTTATGGTTGACTTGCCGACATATGTTCGGTTAACTATCATTAAACTGTAAATACTTTTAGTTTTTCATAATAATTATGCACAAGTATTAAATATATTTATATTTAACTAAACACAGTAATTTTCAAATTAATTGGGTGAGAACGTTATGGAAAAACAAGTAGATGGGCTCTCAAACGATCTTGGTAAAGACATAACTGAACTTGTCAACCGAGGAAGTAGAGGACCTTACATAATATATCAAAAAAGAATCGTGGAGGCTAAACAACGTGGATAGCGAACAAACTCAAAGTCCCCCCCAAATGAAGAAAACGCTAAGCCTGGCAGGGCTAACCATAAACGCCATGGCTCTAATCGCTCCAGGTGCATTCTTATGGCTGAACTATCAAGCTCAAGCCGCACAAGTAGACCCCTCCGGAATTTCAACAGCACCCGACATTTGGTTCGGCCTATTCATTGCTTTGGTACTCTCGTTCTTAACCGCCGCTTCATACGCATGGTTGTCGCGACGTTATCCTGACGCTGGAACTGGCAGCTCATATTATTTCGCTCAACGCGCTTTACTTGACAGAGGCAGCAGCAACCGGAAAGCACGCAACGTAAAGTTCTTAGTAGGCTGGATTTCACATCTGTACTACTGGGTCTATCCAGGTGTAATGGTCGCGTTTTTGGGCGTCTTCATGACTTACATTTTGCAATCCGTCGGATTCGCCATATCTCCATTAGGACAAATTGCCATTGTAGTCCTGTTCTCAGTCGTCGTAGGCTTCATCGCGTACAGAGGAATCCAAGGGTCAACCAACACAAACCTCATAATCAACATAATCCAGCTTGTCATGCTAGTAGGCGTAACAGGACTCGCTCTCGCGTACCGATTCATAAACCCCGACCACGTAACCTTCTACTACTCAAATGTAGCTCAAGTGATAATTCCAAGCAACTTCAGTCACATACTGTTTCAGGCAAGCCTCGCCATACTAGTGCTGGTAGGCTTTGAATCCATCACCGCATTAAGCTCCGAAGCAAAGAACCCAAAAGATATCCCAAAAGCCATCATATTATCGTTGGTGATTCAAGGGGGCTTCGCTTATCTGCTTGGATTCTTCGGGCTACAAGCATGGATCAACTCTGGTTACACTTTCTCCAGTGCTGCAGCTTCGCCAGGACCATTAGGTGACGTTGTTCGCATCTCCACCAATTCTCTATTTGGCGGAGGCGGTTTCCCAGTTATGCTGATTGTCGCGGCAGCCGTTGCAGCCGCCATATTAGGTACAACACTTGCTTGCGTAAACACTGGTGTAAGAGTTACATATGCCATTAGCCGAGACACAGAAGTTCCAGAGCCACTTGGTAAACTAAACCTACGGTACGGTACTCCTGCCATAGGCGTATGGGTACTCACCATAGTCTCAGCTCTAATAGGCGCATTCGGCGTGTTGTCTCTGACAAACCTCACCGCAGTAATGCTGCTGTCAAACTTTGGAACCTTCATAGTCTACGGTGCCACATGCCTCATAGCAATGTTTGCGCTATCACGAGAGCGTCGCTCAGTAATGACAAAATACATCGTGCCCATTGCCGGCTTCGCTGCTAACGTACTCATGATGGCCGTGGTCGTCTGGTTAGGCGTGCTTGGCGGAGGATCAACACAGCAAGCAGCCTTCATTGCCATAATAATCAGTGCCATATGGATCATCATCGGCTTAGTCTATTACGCTGCAAACTCAAGAAGCAAACCTTCGCAAATCTTCCCATTCCCCGGCAAAGAAGCGCCAGAAGACAAAAACGCAAAGTACAGCGTCAGCTAGGGCTAATCCCCTCTATTGGGATGATTCCCCTTTCCTTTTTTTAAACACTTTTTATGTAAGTTTTCTTTCCAGAAATTTTGCCCTTTGGAGATCAAGTAATATTTCACAGAACTTCAAAAATTTTCAAAACCTAAAGAAAAACCAAAAAAAGTCTCAATTAACAAACGCTCCAACTGGATAACTAAATTCGTAACTGAATTTGATTTATTCACTCAATTTCCAGTTATTGTATACCTGACAAACCCAACATTGCTGACCCGCTATGTTCGACATTCAGTGAGCCGTCACGTATAGGATTTTCTGCGAACGGATTTAAAAGAGATTTTTGATGTCGGTACGACGTCTCTTTGCATTTAAAAAACTATATCCATATTAAAAAAAGTCAAAATTTCCCTAAGAAAGCGGGAGACGTGAAGTGGAACTTTCATTGTTCCCTTTTCTTGACGTATCTACGTACCCAAATATGGGGGGCTGTGTGGAGTTAAGCGCTTCTCTTTAATTCGGAACGCAGCATGATTGCAACTGTTAACGCGGAGCCCACTATCAAACTCGTCCAGAATATTTCCATTATTCCAAACATTTTTTCATTCAACCTCTCTTTTGGTGTTCAAATAGCCAATAAGCGATTATTAGATATAAATGTAGTTATGATGTGTTCATAACTTGTATGAAAAACAGGAAGAATGTGCTGACGTTGTTAACTGTGCTGGACACTTGGTCAATTAATTGTTAAATATTTGGACATGAATCTCAGGCACCTACTGTTTTAAAAGAATACGGATTGGACACTTATAATAGGTCACAAAGCATTGTTTTTAGTTGTTTACGCTTGGCAAATTTTATTTCAGTTAGCATATATCCAACGAAAATGTTTTAGACATATTTTTGCCGGTCATTTGCTGATTAAGCCATATTTTCAAATAATAGACATTATTATGTAAATTAGTCCAATTTTTCAGAAAAATTGTGTACAAATCATAAATAACTTTATATGCCAAAGGCGCTATGACTATTAAAAGTTAAGGAAGAAACCAAGTGCAAAACTTTACAACCCCGTTCTGGACAAGATCGGGCATAGCAATCTCGGCAATTTCAGCTTCCTTCAATCGAAGCTTTTTGATCGAGCAGAGGGCAAAACCTGAAGCAATTTCGTAGAGTGGGTAAACGCCAAAATCACGGGGTTTATGTTGTGATTTATGAGAAAAGTTATGCATTGAATGTTCGTCCAAAAGTAGCCGTGGAGAAAACACGGAAACAACAATAGCGTTAGTTCAATAAGGGAAAGGATGAGAAAGTCATGAATCGACTATTAGCCTCAGTTAACATATTCGTGGAACAGTCCCAAAAGCAATCTGTAGTAATGGCTCTCTCGCAGCTTACCAGCATCGAAGAAGTATACGAAGTAGCTGGAGAATACGACATCGTTTCTTTAGTTTCAGCTTCATGCCTCGAAGAATTCAGGGACGTTTTGCAGAAGAAAATTATGAAGATTAAAGGGATAAAAAGCACAATTACCACTATCATTTTGGAGCCTCATAAAGGTCCCAAATGCCATAAAACAAACGTGAACAATTCCACGTTAAAATAGGCAGGTAGGAGCGGAAAGGAGCCATAGTGAGTCAACTTGTTGTCTTTTGGAGTTACAAAATAGATGATAGATGCAATTCAGGCCTTTGCAGTTATCTTTATTCTTGGAGTAACAATATTTGTAGCGAGACTCCTCGCACCTTACATAACGAGAGTTTATAGCCGAGTACCAAGTCGCCTAGATAAACTTCTGAACCCAGTTGAAAAGTTCATTTATAAAATATGTGGCATTGATCCGAACCATTCTATGGGTTGGAAGCAGTACTTTCTTGCTGGGTTGCTGCTTAACGTTGCCCAGATGGTCATTGCTTTTCTTATTCTTGTTTTTCAAGGCAAATTACCGCTTAACCCAATGGGCTTTCCAGGTTTAAATTGGGATTTAGCCCTAAACACGGTAATCTCGTTTGCAACCAACACAAACCTTCAGCACTACAACGGCGAAGCAACACTTTCCATACTTAGCCAGATGACCGCCATCCAGTTCCTCCAATGGACCTCAGCCGCAACTGGAATATGCATGGGCATAGCTTTCGTACGTGGATTCATTGTTGACTCCAAAAACATGGGAAACTTCCACGTTGACTTCGTCAGAACAATAACCAGAATCCTGCTTCCGCTATGTCTCATAGCTTCCCTGGTCTTCGTTGTAATGGGCGTTCCGCAAACTCTGTCTGCTTCCACTACCCTCACCACTTTGCAGGGAACAACACAAACAATTCTCACGGGGCCTGTTGCTTCTTTAGATTCAATAATGCAGCTTGGCACAAACGGCGGAGGATTCTACGGTGCCAATGCTGCTTACCCCTTCATGAACCCATCTCCTTACTCGAACATTTTTATGATATCTTTGATGCTTCTTCTTCCCACAGCGCTCATATTTGTTTTCGGAGAATTGCTGGGCAAAAAGCGGGAGGCGCGACCATTATTGTGGGGCGCTTACATAATATTCGGAATAGCATTAGCCTTAGCCTTCATTCCCAATATCCCACTTGTTGCTCAAGGTATCGAGACAAGGTTTGGAGGCTTCATGTCGAACTTCTATACTGTCACGACAACAGCCGCCACAACTGGGTCCGTTAATACTGCGCTCTCGGCCATGCATCCTCTGACGATAACTTCTGGCTTCCTAGGTATGTTCATTCAGTCGATTCCAGGGGGGAAAGGAATCGGTTTGATGTATATGGTCATGTACATAATAATCACTGTATTCATCGTCGGGCTAATGTCTGGAAGAACCCCTGAATACTTGGGAATCAAGATCACTGGCCGCGACGTTAAGCTAGTAATGGTGGCTTTCTTAATCCACCCAATCATTATACTAATACCCACAATAATCGCGTATGCTTCAGGCGCAGCTGCTGCCATCGGGGTCGGTGGAACCTCTGTTGGTTACACGCAAATCCTGTACGAATTCACAACATCAGCTGCTAACAACGGATCCGATTTCTTAGGAGCCTCAGGAAATACCCCATTCTTTAACATAGCAACTGCCATAGTCATGTTCATAGGGCGCTACGCGTCAATTGCAATCTTGCTCGCATTGGCAGGCTCCATGATCGGGCGAAAAAGTGGCGGCACCACAGGCCTCAAAACAGAAAGCCCGGTATTCACAATAGTTTTAGTCGCGAGCATAATCATACTCGTGGTCTTGGCCTTCTTCCCGTTTCTGGCGCTTGGACCCATTTCATCATTCTTCAGGGGGTTAATGAATGGCTTCTGATAACGAGAAAACTTTAGCACCGACAAAAAGTAACGAATCAGCCCCTGGAGGACTTAGAACTGCTTTCTCCAGAAAAGTGTTAATCGATTCAGTAGTTCGTTTAAGTCCCAAATCACTTCTCAAAAATCCAGTAATGCTGATCGTTGAAATCACCTTCTTTATCGTGGCAGCTATGGCTATTGTTCCTCAGGCTTTCGCAGGTGTGGCTAGTCCTAGCCTGCAAATATTCTATGTTGAAGTCGCAGCAATTCTTCTCCTCACAGTCTGGTTTAGTACACTTTCAGACGCCCTTGCCGAGCAACAGGCAAAAAGCACAGCCGGCAGCCTCAGAAAACTGGAAACCGAGGTATCCAGCAAAAAAATTGTCACCGAAAAATGGGAAAAAAAGATAGTAATAGTGAAATCAACTGAGCTTAGAAAAGAAGATCTTATCCTTATCGAAACAGGCGACTTCGTTCCTTTAGATGCTGATGTGTTAGAAGGAATTGCGATGATTGATGAGTCTCTTGTTACAGGCGAATCAGCTCCCGTCCGGAAGGCGCCTGGAGACTCCTTAATTGGCGGTTCACGGGTAGTCAGCGACACTCTAACGGCTAAGGTGACAACAAACCCTGGAGAAACCTTCATCGATCAAATGATAAAAATGGTAGAATCTTCCAAGAGACCCAAAACCCCTAACGAAGTGGCAATAACCATCGTCCTGATAGGGTTAACAGCGATATTCACTATAATCATAGTTGCGCTTCTCGGCATGTCGATAATACTGAATCTTGGAGCAGACTTGTCTGTGCTAATTGCACTTTACGTCTGCCTCCTTCCCACGACTATTGGAGCTTTGTTGCCCGCAATTGGGCTTTCAGGCATGTCCCGCCTCTACAAGCACAAAATAATTGCCAAGTCCGGCAAAGCTATCGAAACAGCCGGCGACGCAGACGTTGTCCTTCTGGACAAAACTGGCACCATTACAGTGGGCAACCGGCAGGCAATAGAGTTTGTCCCATTCGCGAGCTGTACAGAGGAAGATGTGGGTGAAGCAGCTTTCCTGTCCTCATGGCACGATGACACTCCCGAAGGACGCAGCATACTCAAACTTGCCTACGAGAAAGGATTCGTACCCAAAGAACTAAACTCACTCGCACTTTCCGAAACCTACCCATTCTCAGCTAGCACACGTACAAGTGGAGTAAAAATAACGGGTATGGGTCTTAGGCTTCCGAAAGGCGGCAAATCAGGAAGAGACCGACTGAGAATCCGAAGAAAATCATCCACAATCTCCGACCAAAGCATGGCCGCAGGAATCGAGTCTGAAATTGATATAGTCAAAGGTGCACCGGAATCCATTAAGACAATCGTCGATTCCGTGCCTTCCAACTATGACCTAATAGTCGAAGGGATATCTGCGAAGGGCGAAACCCCCATAGCTATCTCGAGAAATGGTGAAGCCATCGGGATAATTCGTCTCAAAGATGTTCTCAAGGAAGGCATCAGAGAGAAAATCCAAGCTCTCAAAACTATGGGCATTCGTCCGGTGATGATTACGGGCGACCAACCGCTCACAGCCAAAAGCATTGCCGCGGAGGTTGGAATTGATGAGTACGTGGCGCAAGCTAAACCCGAAGATAAATACAGCATCGCCAAGAAGGAACAGGCGGAAAGCAGAATAGTTGCTATGATAGGCGACGGAACCAACGATGCCCCAGCTCTTTCCGCGGCGGACGTAGGCTTAGCAATGAACTCTGGCACCGAAGCTGCCAAAGAAGCTGCGAACATGGTGGACCTTGAATCGAATCCCGCAAAAATCATCGACGTCGTCATGCTGGGTAAACAACTGCTCATGACCAGGGGCGCCGTCACCGCCTTTAGCATCGCAAATGACATCGCCAAATACTTCGCAATAATGCCTGTCCTGTTCGGCGCCGCCATCCCACAACTGCAAGCCCTAAACGTTCTGCAACTGGGACTGAAAAGTGCGGTACTATCAGCGCTCATCTTCAACGCCATTATCATTCCGCTCTTGATTCCTCTGGCTATGCGCGGAATCGCTTTCAAACCAACCAGCACTATGACGCTTTTCCTGAAAAACACCTTAATCTACGGTTTAGGCGGAGTTATCGTGCCATTCATTGGAATCAAACTGATAGACCTGCTTCTCGTCGGAGTATTTCACATATAGGAAGGACAAAAATGACGACAGAAAACAAAGAAAAATATAACTTCAAACCGATCTTGGGGTTAGCAATAGTTTCGCTGTTGATTTGCGGGCTGTTCTTCCCCCTCATTGTTACGGGTATCGCCCAAGTTTTCTTTCCGTATCAAGCAAACGGAGAAATCGTCCAGTTTAACGGAAAACCAATCGGTTCAAATTTGATAGCGCAAACCTTCACAATGCCCATTTTCTTCCATCCGAGAAACGATTCTGCTTCAGGAGTGGACCCAGACATAACTTTACAAGATGCGTACTCGCAGATCCCAGCGATTAGCAACGCTACAGGAATCCCCGTTGATTCCCTAACAAGCATAGTAAACCAAAATCAAGAAGGCACCTGGTGGATTTTCGGAAGCCCATACGTAAACGTCCTAAAAATCAATATCGGCCTCATAAAACAGTACTCTACAGTTTACAGCGAATTCTCAATCTCTTGATTATCTTTAAGTTCTTGGGAATCCGCTCACATCTATTTTTCAAGTTCAACCTCGTTTTGATTTTCATCTGTCGCGCAAGTATTTTATTAGTTAATCAATTGACAAGCAAAGTATAAATATCCCATACGCATGTCCAATATGGCAAGACGACCAATATGGCCAAACTACTAGCATTCGTAGATATATTTGTCGAAGCACCCGAAATGGACGACGTACTTGAAGCACTTGCAAAACTTGACCACCTCGAGGAACTTTACGAAGTAACCGGGGAATTTGACATAGTCACCTTGGTCTCAGCAACCGACATAGAAGAGTTCCGAGACATTCTCAAGAACAAAATCATGAAAATCAAAGGAATAAAAAGCACCGTTAGCTCCATCGTTTTGAAGGCTCACAAAGGGCCAAAATGCGACGAAGAAACCCAACTTTCCACAGCCCAATCTTGACTGGGCTTAGCAATTTTTTCATAGAAACGCGGTTATCTTTTCTTGCTGAATTAAAAATCTGAATTTAAAGAAAAAGAAAAAAGGGTTGATTTCGCAGTTTTCTGCTTGTCTACTTCATCGGCGAGAGCACAATTGAGGTTTCGGTGCGGATAACGTTGGGGTCTTTTTCGATGATTTTGTAGACTACTTGGTTTATGTTTTCAAGCGCGGGCGCCTCTAAGATGATTATGGCATCGTATCTGCCAAAAATGGCATCTGCGATTATTGCTTCTTTGACTTTTTCTTTTATCTTTTGGACTACATCTAACGAGGTGCCAGGTTTGGTGCTTAAGAGTATGTATGCTTTCATGTTTTTCTATTGCTCCTTTTGTGGTTTTGTCCAGTTTTACCTTTAAACACTGTATCTTTGTATATAAATTTTGTGTAATGCTGGAAGAAAATAAGTTAACCAGCAAAATCAATAAACCTTTGTCCAAAATACTGAAGAATTTCTCGGGATACAGCTTCCCCTCCCATTCAGTCTCATGGAAATCTGATAGATTTGGAATCGAAACTGGTTCTATTTTTTGAAATAGTCGGCAAAAGTAATATATGTTTAATCACAGGATTTTTGAACAGATTTCAAATCGTAGCATTTTTTTGAGAGCCTGGCTGAATGTTACTTTGAAATTGGTTTGTTTTTGTAAACGTTTGTGCAGTATTTCGTGATTTGGCATTTCAAACGGGTAGTTTTAAATACTTGTTTAGCATAAATGCACAGAAAAGACTAAACATTCAATAACAACTGTAAAAAACCCATAAATGGTGAACGAAAACATGAGTGCAGTCATACCAACAAATTCTGGAGATGTTGCGTGGGTAATAACCGCAACTGCCCTAGTCATGCTAATGACCCCCGCATTAGGCTTCTTTTACGGCGGCTTAGTGCGCAAGAAAAACCTTGTATCCACAATTGCACAGTGCTTTATCATATTTGCAGTGATGAGCGTCGTATGGGCGCTGTGGGGTTACAGCATGGCATTTGGGCCAAGCTTCCATGGCATCATAGGTGATCTATCCCTCTTCGGCTTAACTAGCGTAGGCATACACGACGTCTCTCCGCTACTAGCGCCAACGATACCCACGTTATTGGTCTTTGCTTTTCAGCTCAAGTTCGCTGCTATCACTCCCGCGCTGATCATCGGTGCTTGCGCAGAGAGAATTAAGTTCCGTTCGCTGCTCATCTTTATAGTGCTTTGGTCAACATTCATTTACGTGCCAATTGCCCATTGGGTCTGGAACCCCGAGGGATGGCTCAAGGGCATAGGTGCTATTGACTTCGCAGGCGGTTTAGTTGTCCACATATCTGCTGGTGTTTCCGCTCTCGCTGCAGCCCTCGTAGTCGGCAGACGAAAAGGTTGCGCTGTCCCATGGAAGCAACACATGAAAGAAATCGACGCCAAAGGCAAAATCGAATTCAAGCCAACCAACATCCCATACGTCCTGTTGGGGGCAGCGTTATTGTGGTTTGGCTGGTTCGGCTTTAACGCAGGCAGCGCGTTGGCAGCAAACGACTTGGCAGTTTCAGCTTTGGTAGTCACAAACTTGGCAGCAGCAGGCGCTGCAATCAGCTGGATGATGGTGGACTGGATTACAAAGGGCAAACCTTCAGCAGTCGGCATGGCAGTCGGTGCAGTCGTCGGCCTAGTTGTCATCACGCCTGCTTCAGGCTTCGTTACCCCAACGGCAGCTCTATTAATGGGCTTCATAGGAGGCATAATCTCAAACCTCGTCGCCAGCTGGAGATCAGGTAGATCCAGAATTGACGATAGTTTGGATGTATTCGCTTGCCACGGTGTAGGCGGGATATGGGGTGCAATCGGCACCGGCATATTCGCCTCGGCGGCAGTAGGCGGCGCAAGTGGCCTGATATACGGAAACATCCACCAGTTCCTAGCCCAGCTAGCAGCTGTCGCGGTGGTGGTGCCGTTTTCATTCTTCGGCTCGTATGCACTGCTTAGGCTCGTGAACTTGATCTCGCCGCTTAGAGTCAGCCCCGAAGCAGAAGATGCAGGTTTGGACCTGAGTGAACACGGAGAAGAAGCCTTCCAACTGGATTAAATGCATTCAGGGGAAAACTCCCCCCCTTGTTTTTTGAACACTTTTCCTAATTATCGCCACTTTGGCTTAGACAATTGTGCATTTGTTTCTGTGAGCGTCTGTGTCTTGAACAGTTGTCCCGTATTGAATTTTTGTGCAGATTAAATGAATAGTTTAAATATTTCTTCATTCATGAATGAATAAACATTCAATTTAGGAGGGCGCTGGAAATGTCTGCAGTACCAACTTTCGGGGCAGGCGACATCGCATGGGTTCTCATGTCCACAGCCCTCGTTATGCTCATGACTCCAGCGTTAAGCTTCTTCTATGGCGGATTGGTTCGAAGAAAAAACCTTGTCTCTACCCTGGTTCAGTGCCTCATAATATTCGCCGTTGTCAGCCTTATCTGGTTGTTCTGGGGCTACAGCCTAGTTTACGGAGCCAGCATCGGAGGCATCATAGGCAACCTGTCACTCGTTGGACTAAACGGTATAGGCATAAACAGCGTCAGCCCCTACGCGCCGAAAATTCCCGAACTCCTATTCTTTGGGTTCCAACTAAAGTTCGCCGCCATAACCCCAGCATTAATCATCGGTGCCTGTGCGGAAAGAATCCGTTTCAAAAGCCTACTCATCTTTGTAGTTTTGTGGTCCACACTGATTTATTCGCCCATCGCTCACTGGATGTGGAACACCAGCGGGTGGCTCCACGTTTTAGGCGCCGTGGATTTTGCGGGCGGAATCGTCGTGCACATAGCAGCGGGCTTAAGCGCACTGGCGGCTGCGTTGATCGTGGGCAGACGAAAAGGTTGCGTTTACTGGAAAGATTACTCAAAAGCGTTGAACGGCAAAAGCGGAGCGCCAGTCTCCCCGGCAACCGAGTTCAAACCCACAAACATACCTTACGTCATTTTGGGTGCAGGGTTGCTTTGGTTTGGCTGGTTCGGATTCAACGGTGGAAGCGCGTTAGCGGGAGATTCTTTGGCGGTTTCAGCTGTTGTCGTCACGAATTTGGCAGCTGCCGCAGCAGCGGTCTCCTGGATGCTTATGGACTGGCTCATTAAGGGTAAGCCTTCTGCGGTTGGTATCTCTGTGGGTGCCGTGTGCGGGTTAGCTGCGATTACGGCGGCATCGGGGTACGTCACGGTTACAGCCGCAGTCATAATCGGTTTGGCTGCCGGCATTATTTCAAATTTGGTTGCTAATTGGCGGTCTGGAAGATCGAGAATTGACGACACCCTAGACGTTTTTGCTTGCCACGGAATCGGCGGCATCATTGGCGCAGTAGCAGTTGGCTTGTTCGCGACGACGCTGATCAACAATGTAAGCGGGCTTTTCTACGGCAACGCCTACCAACTTGAAGTTCAGGTGCTGGCGGTTGTGGTGGTTTCGGTGTTTTCTTTTGTGGGCTCCTATTTGCTGCTTAGACTAGTAAACGTGTTTACACCGCTGCGAGTTAGCCAAGAGGAAGAAGACGCAGGCTTAGACATCAGCCAGCACGGAGAAGAAGCGTACCACCTAGACTAGAGAACTTGCTTTCGAATCTTTTTCCCATTTCAAGTTTGAAGGTCTTCCTATATTCCAGCTAGAAGCACTGCGATTATGCCGCTGAGAAAAACGCCATCGAAGGTGCCAGCGCCACCTATGCTTGCAACGGGAGCCCCAAGTTTCTTAATAACACCAAGGTTTGAGAGGTCAGCCCCTATAAGAGTCCCCAGAACACCTGCGACGTAAGCCACTGTTCGCGGTTCAGAAGGAGCGAGAACCAGCGCGGCGACTGCTGCCGCTATTGGCGGAATGAACGCGGGTGTGACTATGCCAATACCTTTCACAGGTCTGGCAACAGCGCGGGCAACCAAAGCGACGACTGCAACACCAACAAGACTGACCAAAATCATAGAGGGAGCCGCTCTGCTGAGCAGGTAAATGCTTACGGCTGTGGGAATCAATGCGCCTCCAACGTTTATAGCAACAATTGTTATTGCTTGGCTATACTCGACCTTTGGAATACGATAGAAAACACCAAAATGGTTCACGTATTCTTCCCGAGTTATAGGCACGGCGGTTTTGAGTTTGAAGAGTGGAATATTTACGGCGCTTCCCAGAAGGGTACCTACCAAAATCAATAGGATAACGGCGGGAGTGAAGCCTATGTTGGAGAACGCGACACCCACGACGCCTACAAAAACCAAAGCAAGAACAGTGATTAGCAACAACAGAAGAATGGCGAAAGCTAAGAAGCTGTGATGGAAGTATATGGTTTTTCTGCTCATCCAATGAACCTGCCTTCACTAATGTAATTTGTAAATGTGCGGAAACATCCTTATTTGTCTTGACACATGCCTGATTAAGGAAGGGGAAACAATCTCTACAAGAAGAAGGGACGGTAAAAAATCATAAATCACAGTTGTTACGGATTCAACCAATGTGGCAACGTTCCCCTGATGACGGAACATTTAAGTCTAATCAACGTATTGAAAACTTTACCCTAACAAAATTAGAGCAGCAGATGTGGGGTCGTCGTCTAGTTTGGACAAACCTGAGGGATTTTCCTGTATCCTAGGAAAATTTCCTGAGTTCCAAAATAGGATACCTGCCTGGGGCGCAGGCGATCCTGGGTTCAAATCCCAGCGGCCCCACCACATATTCACGCACTCTTTGTAAAACAAAAATGGTCAGATTAATCTCCAACGTTCTTTAATTTTCTCTAAATGCAGACAAAAGTCGCAAGTAAGCTGCAAACACAAAGACTCCCCAGCTTTTCTTCGTCGTTCTTTTCTGAAAGTCCGTGGCGATTATTAAATCCATGAATGCTTTCTTACTAATAGACCATTAATTGTTATTCTATAAGCCCACTTGCCCTAAAGAGACGTCTAGTAAACATCCCTTGCTACACTCTTTTTCTCAAGCAGCATGTTTTCTTCATCGAACGAAAATTTGCCGGGGCGCTCGCCGTAGAACAGTTTCAGGTATTCTGCCGCGTCTTTGGTTTCGAAAGGCAAGTCTTGAACTGATACACGTTTTTTCTTCTTGAGCAGGTCTTCAATTGCATTCTTGGCAACTGGATAATTCAGCAACAACTCGTTCTTTGCACTGTACAATTCGATTGTCCAAATGCAAGGATCAACATATGAAAGCGCCTCAGGAAGATTCTTCAACATATCAAACGGAGTATATCTAGCGGCGTCTGAGATTTTCTGTATGGCAGCAGCAGTTTGCTCTCTCACAGTCACGTTTTTCTCCCAGAAACTATCTTTCACTGGAGAAAGGTTCTCAATTGATTCTTCTTTGGCTTTCAAATCCTCATACAGAATCGAGACGACGTTTCTGGAAACATCAAGCGAAGACATAATCGAGTTCTTAAGAGCAGCCACATTGATAATGCTGATTTTTCCAGAAATCAAAGAGGAGCGTAATTCATCTGCTTTCTTTGTTTCCAGAGCAATTGAAGCGTATTTCTCGCCAAGCAGTCCTTCCAGCGCTACATTTTGAGTGCCCAGATTTGCTATTGAGGCGAGACCGTTTTGAAGGCGCAGAATAGATGTCGAAATCTGGGGATTGTATTCTTTTGCCCAGTTCTTGATAGCCATCACAAGGGCATCACAAGCCAGCCAAGGAGCAGCATTGTCAGCAAGTTTCTGTTTGCAGTAGGAAACAGTTCCGCTTTCCGTGGGCAAAGACGGATCATATACGGATTGTATGACGTCATAAATTTGCTCTGCAAGTTGACAAACATCGTTTGCTGTAACTTTGCTTGCTGTGAGTACATTGTTTATGTATTCTACGCGGGATTCAGTGGACTGATCTTTTTGGAATTCTATTTTGACAGGGTTCTTAACTTCGTACCCTATTTCCTTAAGTTTTTTCATCCAGCTCGTGTAGGAGTAGTTTAAGCTAATTTGGTAACGTTCCAATATGGCATCCAGTT
>JADGNF010000041.1 GCA_017883615.1 Candidatus Bathyarchaeota archaeon | reverse complement strand
CTCCAACTGCGACCGCAATTGGCAACGAGCAACCCTCAACCTAAAACATTCTTACGTTTTAACTAAACTTAGTCCAAAATACCGAAAGTCGCTCGGTTCATTGGCCTAAATGTAGCAAATGTTATAAGTTACATGGCTTTGGTCGCAATTGTTGCTTTCATCGTGGCTTTTGCTTTTTTCGAAGTTGCAAAGCTTATGCTTAAACGTAAACCTTGATTGGTTGAACATAAACCAGCCAAAACCAAAATGTAGATGTATTTATAAACTGTGTCATTGAATGGTAGTAATTAGCCCAAGAAGTGCGTCTCATGCCTAAAGCAAAAGCCACCATAAGTATTGAAAACGTCGTTGCATCAGCCACACTTAACCAGAAGGTCGATTTGAACGCGGTAGTCAAAGGCTACCCCGGAGTAGAATATCGCCCTGAACAGTTCCCAGGCTTGGTTTTTAGACTTAAAAGACCCAAAACAGCAACTTTGATTTTTAGTTCGGGCAAGATGGTTTGTACAGGCGCCAAAAGTGAGACGGAATCCCGCAGAGCAGTTATGAAAGTCGTTAAAGAGCTAAAGAAAGGTGGCATAATAATCATCAGTAAACCTGAGATGAAAATTCAGAACATCGTTGCTTCGGCAAGTCTTGGCGGGATGATCGACTTGGAGAAAGCCGCGTACACGTTGGGGCGAACGATGTATGAGCCCGAGCAGTTTCCCGGTTTGATTTACCGAATGGAAGAACCTAAAGTTGTAATTTTGCTATTTGCAAGCGGCAAACTCGTTTGCACAGGAGCGAAACAGGAGCCTGACGTCTATGTTGCGGTCGACCGTTTGCACGTGTTGCTAGAAGAGAAAGCACTAATCTTCTACGAGTAACAAGCAGCTTATGATGACTTTTTCTTTATTTGCTTCATAATGGTTTTGAAGCTTTCCTCATCCAATGTGCCCATGTCGTAGAGCGTTTTTGCTACCTCACTAATCTTCAAGAGGGTGTGAAGCTTCACACCGCTTTTTTCGAGGAGTTCTTTGCCCCCTTCTTCCCTATCAAGGAAAGCAACAGCATCCGTTGTAACTCCACCTTCGGCACGAACCGCTTCTACTGCCTCCTTGAGCGAAATGCCGGTCGTGACTAAATCGTCAATAAGAAGGACTTTGTTACCGCTAACTAAAATGCCTTCAACGCGTCTTTCTCTTCCGTGAAGTTTAATGCCTTTGCGCACGTATAAGAAAGGTTTTCTTAAATTGTAAGCAACTTGAGAGGCGAAAGGTATCCCAGCAACTGGAATTCCCGCAATGCGGTCAAAGTTTTTGGTCCCGATTTGCTGAGTTATTATTTGTTCGTAAAAAGTGCAGATGTCGCGGAACGCATCTGGAAAACTGGGGATGATTCTGAGGTCAACATAGTAAGGACTAATTTTGCGGCTTGTAAGCTTAAAGAGACCAAATTTTACGGCGTCAATGTTGGTGAGGATTTTTGCCATTTCAATTTTCATCTGTTCGTGGGTGCTCATGTTTGTTTTTCTCCTTTTGTAACTTGGTAGGGTTTGTTGATTAGTGGAATTAGGCAGGTGGTTTTAGGTTGTTCTTTCTTTAGGATTTGCTGAAATTTCTTTTGGCTTTCGACTGCATTGGAGTGGTAGGGAACTGCGATTTTGGGTTTGGTTAGCCACGCAATCTCGCTGCCGGTTTCGGGTGAGGTTCCCTGTGCGATGCCTACTGTGCAAAATACAACATCTAGTTGTTCAGCTTTGCCAATTTGGGCCATTTCAGGGTAGGGCAAAGTGTCTGCAGTGTGCCAAACTTTGAGGTTGTCTTCGCTGGTTATGATGTATGTGACTGGCGTAGCTGCTTGATGGCGGCATTTTTGAACTTTTACGATGACTTCCCCGATCTTGATTTTGTCTCCAACTGTTGTCGGTGTAAGTTTTGTTGGTGGGATGAGTTGTTTGAGCTTCTCCGCGGATGTTTTGTCAGCTATGACTGCACAATTGTTGGTTTTCTGTATGTCTGCAATTAGTTGTTGATCTAAGTGGTCATAGTGTTCGTGTGTAACCAAGATGGCGTCGATTTTTGGAAGGCTTTTGGCTTTCACATCTGCTGGGTCGATGAGTAGCGTTTTGGTGAGGGTTTTCAGAAGCACTCCTGCGTAGTTGTTGAGCCAAACAAATAGGACGCTGTTTTTTGGTGGAACTTTTTCTGCCAGCATTATACTCTTCTCTAAGAAGGTATTATTGTTTACTGCTTTTAAAGCAGTTGCTGCCAGTACAGTTCTCTGTTTCTATTGTTAGTCTAACCCCAATTGCTTTTCAGCACAAACCACTATTGCGCTTCAAATATGTGGTTGCTAAAAGTTACCTTTCTAAGACTTACAGATTGATTATTAAGCCGCGAAATGCATGTAAACCCAAATTCATAGGCGATATGTATGGCTCAGCCCAGAATCGGTCTATCAATGCTTTACCTGTTAAGTGAACCTTTCAGCAAAATGACTAAGCAACTTGCAAAAGTTGATGTTTCTTACGTTGAAGTAGTCGACGATGGAATCCATGCACTGAGCAAGAAACGTGTTGCAATTCTCAACGAAATTGCCAAATCAAAAGGCATACGGTTCAGCGTTCATGCTCCCTTCGCAGACATAAACCCCGCCTCACCCTCAAAAGCCATGTTGAACGCCTCAATTAAGCGTCTTAAGCAAAGCATGCACTACGCGAAAGATTTGGACGCTTACCTATGGGTTTTTCATCCTGGCAGTAAATCAGGCATAAGTGCTTTCTATCCCGGAGCAGACTGGAAACAGAACCAGCAAAGCATTCGTGAACTGCACAAAACCGCCGCGGATTTGAAGCTGAAAATCGCTATGGAAAACCTGCCCGAAAAATACAATTTCCTCATGAAGACTCCTGACGACTTCAGCCGATTCTACGCCGAAACAGGCTTAGAAGACATAGGCATAGTTCTTGATACTGGGCACGCGAATTTAGAAGGCCAAATCCAGCCTCTTCTCCAAAAGATGCCTAAAAAAATCGTTCACGTCCATGTCAGCGACAACCACGGCGTAACCGACGAGCATCTTGGACTGGGTTACGGCTCAATAGACTGGCAGCAGTTCGTCAAGACATTGAAGTCAATTGGCTTTTCGGGAACAGTGCTAACTGAGTCGGTTTACAACGCAGAAGAAACCCTGCAGAAAGTCAAACAGCTATTCGCTTAAAGGCAACTCAAGCTCCAGAAAATCTTGTGCCACCACAGTGTTTGGGAAAATCTTCTTGGCTTGCTCCAAAAGCAAGGTGACGTCTGAGTATCTGGCGCTTATGTGGGTCAAAACGAGGCTTTTAGCGTTTGCTGCTTTTGCCTGCGCGGCAGCTTGGCTTGGAGTAGAATGCGTATCCAACGCTGCTTTCTCGATTAAAGCATCGTCAAAAGTAGATTCGTGAACAACCATGTCAGCGTCGGCAGCGAAACTGGCAAACCCCTCAAAAGGTTTCGTGTCGCCTGTATAAACGAATTTTCTGCCTTTGCGAGGCGTGTCCGAGACGTCTTCGGGCTTCACCACTCGACCGTCGGGAAATGTAAATTCTTTTCCATGCTGGAGTCTGCTCCATGCTTCCCCCAGAGGAATGCCCAGCGCTTTGGCTTTTTCGGGGTGAAACCTGCCCGGTCTGGGCTTTTCCGTAAATGAATAGCTAAAGCTGGTCAACGCATGATTGGACCGCACCGCCGCAATCGTGTATTCTTCTTCGTCACAGACCACTCCCGACTCCGAGATTTCATGGACATTCGCATCGAATGTCAACTGGAACTGAAGCGTTTCGCGCAGGCAATCAAGAAAGTGAGCTAGCCCTTCAGGACCGTAGATTTCGACGGGTTTTTGTCGATCCATCAAAGCCATAGTCTGCAACAGCCCCGGCAATCCGAGAACATGGTCGCCGTGCATGTGAGTGATGTAGATTCCCAGTTTCTTATGCAATCCCACCTTCGCAATCATCATTTGGCGCTGGACAGCTTCGCCGCAGTCAAACATCAATTGCTCGTTTCCCCGCTGCAGCAGAACAGATGGCAAGCTCCGCTGAGCGGTTGGAACGGCTGCTCCTGTACCCAAGAATACTACGTGAATGCTCATGTTTGTTACTCCTTTTCGAAGACGGCTACTTCCCGGGTTAATGTTCGGTGTACGTAGGCAAAGTGGGATTCTAGATGTCTATAGCCGAGTTTTTTGCCGATGTGTGGGATGTTTATTGTTTTGGGCGCCGCGATACAAATCCGTTGCTGCTTTTCGAGAAGGTCGTATACGGCTGCGAGGACGCCTTCCACGATGGCTTTTGTGTTGCTTTTGAGAACGGTTGAGGAGCGCCCATATGGCGGATCGGTTACGACGCAATCAACATGGGACAGCGGAGGTATTCGGGCGTCTCCTATTATTACTCCTTCAGGCGTTAAACCGAAGTGACGAATGTTTCGCAGCGTGCCATTTGCCATGCGGCGCTGCACATCGATACCTACTGCTTTGCAACCAATCAAGGTTGCCTCAATTACGGTGCTTCCGGTACCGCTGAACGGGTCCAAAACATAGCTGCCTGTCCGCGCGTGTGCCAAGTTAACCATGCACCTAGCGAGTTTCGCGTTCATTGCTGAAGGGTGAAAGAACGGTTTTTTTCTTGCCCTACGTTCCACGAAGGGTTTGGGGATGATTTCGCCCAGTTTCACGCCAAAAACGAGCTTGCCATTGGTTAAGATGCCAAAGAAGGTTTTGTCTGCGTGTTTGAGATTGACTTTGGCGTGAGGCGCGTTCTTTAAGATGAGCGTACCTAGTTTTCGCTCGTAATCCATCGTTGCGTTTATGTCGGCGTATTCTTTTATGCGGCGGATGCGAACCTCAAACGTTTCCCCCGCAGAGAGAAAATTGGAAAAGCCTGTTTGGTTCGCGGCATCTGCTACGGCTTGGTCGTTTGCGTCGCAGGTGAAGAGTTCTTGAGAGCAGATGCGGGTGTAGGCACTTCGGCGCAGCACCTCTTTAACGCTTCCCACGTCCGCTTGGAGCCTTACGGTTTGGTCAAGCTTCTCCGTTACGGCGTAGGGGTAGCCCTCGGTTTCCAGGATAGCTAAAAGCTCCGAAAAAGAAAGGGTCTCAAATTCCCCGCTGACGAGAAAGAAAAGGTTAGCCACTAAACCTGCGCCTTCAACTCTTGTGCAATAAGAGGCGCCAACGAGACTTTGCTGTTCTTGCTTGGGACACTGTCGGTGGAAATGATTTCTTCGACGCCCGCGTCAAGTATTCGTTTTTCTGCGTCGCCGATGAGTAAGCCATGGACGCATGCGGTGTAGACCTGGGATGCGCCTTGTTCGCGCAGGATTTTTGCGGCGCCAACGATGGTGCCGCCGGTGCTTATGATATCGTCGAGGATGATGACTGTTTGACCTTTAACGTTGAGGTGTGCCGCGGTCTGGGTGGTTTGCCCCGTGTAGCGGTCTCGCTGCTTTTCCAGATGTCCCACTTCGCCGCCCAACACGGACTGAGCCTGCAACGCGATGTACATAGCGCCCTTGTCGGGTGAAAGTGCGAAAGCTTTCTTTATGCCTTTCTGGACAAAGTACTGTGCGAGAAGCGGAATGGCTGATATGGTTTTGGCTGGAAACGGAAACTTTGTTAAAGCTGGCTCGGAGTGGACGTTGACCGTGATCAGCTGGTCAACTCCAGCGGCTTTGAACATAGCGGCCAAAGCTTCCACGCTTATCGTTTCGCCCTCAAGGAAAATTTTGTCCTGTCGTGCATACGCCAAATACGGCGTAACCGCAGTCACTTTCGTGGCTCCGTTACGTTTAGCGGCGTTAGCCAAGAATGCGAGCTGCAGCAGGCGCGTGTCTTGAGGTGCACAGGTGGTCTGCACGATGGCAACATGTTCGCCATGCACTTTACCTTCCAGCCGGACGTAGCTTTCGCCGTCGGGGAAAACTCGGGAAGCCACAGAAACCTTCCCAAAGCCTGTTAATTCGCAGATTTTTTCGCCAAGTTCGACGCTTGCGGGTCCAGGAATAACCTTCATGTCACTTTCCCTCTTCCAATTCTATGCTTTTACTGTCTAACCCAATTTTAACTTATCCGTATCATTCGATTTCTCCCTTTTTGTTCTCAGAAAGAAGTTAAGCTTTGCCTCAGAACCGCCTGGCACCGTAGCTATTTGAGTTTCGGGTGGAGCTGTGCTGCGTTGGGCAAAATCCCAAAGCGATTGCTGCAAACTCTTTGACTGTTATTGAGGAAAATTCCCATGTTGGCGGTCCGTACCTGAGCCCACTACAGTTACTGTCCGCGTAAATGTAGAGCCTTTTGCCCGCGCAATCGAATGCGGCATCGTTGGGTTGGCCGTATTTTGGTTCAGCTAACACTTTGAATGGCCAAATTTTGCATGCGTTAGGTTTCATGTTCTGCAAGCTACAGAGGTAGTTTCCCGCGTGGTTGCATAGGAAACTGCAGGTTCCATCGGCCAAGCGCTTAATGAAGAATCGGTCCATCCCCGTTACAGTTGTTTGGGCGCCAAACGTCTGGGTAATGGTAAGCCACTCTGAAAAGTTCAAGACGACGCTATAGTCTCTACAGCATCTACCACACCCATAGCATCGCCAAAAGGAAATTTGGCGCCAAGGAACAAACTGAACCGAAGACTTAGCCAAAACTGCAACTTCCGCGGGCTAAAAAACTGTTTCCAAAGAAAGAAGCTATTGCTTTTTGTAGACGTAAATTGTGTGCGATGGGTACCCCAGCGATGGGTTCTCCACAAAATTCTCCACTTTAGCGGGTTTCCAGCCGACCACTTCGTAGTCGTGGCTGACAATGCGCACTCCCTTCTTAAGTTCTGCCTCCATTTTGGGTTTGACTTTCTCGTTTGCGCTTGTCGTCAAGTAGAGATAAACAACGTCAGCAGAGGTTAAATCCACTTTAAACATGTCGCCGTTTACGATGGTTACTCGGTCGCTTAGGCCGTTGTCGTTGATTACGCTCATGGCGCGTTTTGCGAGGTCTTCTCGCATCTCAACTCCTACGGCTCGGGCGCCATAGGTTTTTGCCGCCATGATTACGGTTCGTCCATCGCCCGCGCCGAGGTCAAAGAAGACATCTCCGGGTTTCAACTCGGCAAGCTGCAGCATACGCTGGACAACAGGCATCGGGCTTGGAACGAAGGGTGCAATAAACAGGCTTATTCTCCTCCATGTACAGGGTTGAGGTTACGGCTGCTCAATCTTTAAGTTTTCGCACGGGGCAACCTACGCCACGTAAGCGTCCTTTTTGGATGTGGGCCTTTTTGCTTCGCCGCATTTCGCGCAGCTCTGAGCGCAAAGTTCCAAGTACTTTTCTTCGCTCGCAGAGCCGACAGCTGCTGCTGCTTTTTGGCAGAGCCCGCTGGGTTCATTGCAGCCTTCTTCCTTGCAGAGCCCCGAGATATACTTGCAGATTTCCTGCACATCCTTCGGTTCAAGGATAGCTCGGTTAGTTCTGACAAGAAGGCACAGTTCCCGCGCCATGACGCAGGTTTTAACATACTTGACGCGGTCAAGAACTTCTTCCCGCATTTTTTTTCGGCTAATCTCCACTTCCATCTTCCCCTTGAGTGTTGATGCGATTAAACATGAATACTACCTTTTGAGCTTAAAAGGTTGTTGTATGGATGGTGCAACTTAACGGGTTGGTGTACAAGAACAGCTAAGCAAATAGAACGAATTTCATCCAAAACGCTTTTACGTTTGGCTTCCAGCTTTATTGATTGTTTCCCGGGGTAAAGTTATTGCAGGACATTTCTCCTAATGTTTTTGAGTTACTTGTGAAGCCCGTTCGCCGACTCGTCGAACAAAAAGGCTTCCCAAAACCCACTGAACCCCAGGAAAAAACAATCCCAAAAATTCTCGAAGGCAAAAACGTCCTCCTAATTTCGCCTACGGCGACTGGAAAAACCGAAGCTGCTTTTCTTCCGGTCCTAAGTATGCTTTTGCAAGCGCCAAAAACGCCAGGAATCAAAGTTCTCTACATCACGCCGCTTCGAGCGCTCAACCGAGACATGCTGGAGCGGCTGGAATGGTGGTGTAACAACCTCGACATAAAACTGGCCGTGCGACACGGCGACACCGAAACAAAAGAACGCACCCGCCAAAGCCGAAGCCCCCCAGACATCCTCATCACCACGCCAGAAACCCTCCAATCTATCCTCTCCGGCTGGACGCTGCGCCAGCATCTCCAAAGCCTCCAATGGGTAATAATCGACGAAGTGCACGAACTCTCCGACACTAAACGCGGCA
Organism: Candidatus Bathyarchaeota archaeon; assembly: GCA_017883615.1. Classification (GTDB taxonomy): domain Archaea; phylum Thermoproteota; class Bathyarchaeia; order Bathyarchaeales; family Bathycorpusculaceae; genus JADGNF01. The sequence goes on along the minus strand of JADGNF010000041.1, from coordinate 8,675 downwards.
GCCAACTATCCCTAGCACTGGAACGCATCCGAAACCTAACTGGAAAAAACTTTCAGATGATTGGATTATCCGCCACGATTGGTAGCCCCGAAAAAGTTGCCAAGTTCCTCGTCGGCACCAATCGCCCCGTAGAAATTGTTCGCGTCCCGGTTGCCAAAATGGTGAACCTGCAAATTCTTTACCCTAAACCCACTGAAGATGACGCGCGATTAGCTGGTAAGCTTTTTACTCATCCTGAGGTGGCAGCAAGGCTGAGGATAATCCGTGACTACATGATGAGTCACAAGTCGGTTCTTTTATTCACTAATACTCGCTCAATTAGCGAGGTGTTGGCAAGCAGGCTTAAAGTCTGGGACGTCGATTTTCCCGTCAGCATCCACCATGGCAGTCTAGCGAAGCCAAGCCGAATCGCTGCAGAAAAAGGCTTGAAAAGCGGCGAACTTCGCGGGTTAATCGCCACCAGCAGCCTCGAGTTAGGCATAGACGTTGGTCGAATTGATCTTGTAATTCAGTATATGAGTCCGCGTCAGGTTACGCGGCTTATCCAGCGGGTTGGCCGGGCAGGGCACACTTATGGTCACGTGGCAAAAGGCGTCATCATAGGCATGGACAGCGACGACACACTCGAAGCCCTCGTTATTTCGAGGCGTGCCTTGAAAGAAGATATGGAGCCCTTACAGATTCCGCCTAAACCCTACGATGTGTTAGCTCACCAGATTGCGGGGCTACTGCTTAAGACGCGCCGGCTGGAGTTTAGCGAAATCTTGACGATTTGCAAAAACGCCTATCCATATGCTGACTTGACAATGGAGGACGTCGAGAAAGTCCTAAAATACATGCATGGACGCTTCCCAAGACTCGCCTGGGTTTCGTTTGAGGACAAAGCAGTTCTGAAACCCTCCCGAAGCAAGGCACTCTTCGAATATTATTTTGATAATTTATCCATGATTCCCGAGGAGAAACAGTTCCTCGTCATCGACCAAACATCCGACAGCAACGTTGGCGTCTTAGATGAAGCCTTCATGGCGGAGTACGGCAAGGTCGGAACCAAATTCATTATCCGCGGTAGCCCCTGGCAAGTCGTCCATGTCACCGAAGACAAAGTGTACGTGAGACCCGTTGACGATCCAAGTGGCTCCATCCCCAGCTGGATCGGCGAAGAAATCCCCGTGCCCTACGAAGTGGCGCAGGAAGTGGCTCAGATCCGCGGTTTTGTCGAAGAAAAACTGAAAAGCGGAATTTCAACACAAGAAACCAGTGCCTTGCTTTCCGAACAGTACCCGGCAGATAAAGAAACCATCCAGCGGGCTTTAGAAGAAACCGTGGAGCAAATCAACTTGAGCATCCCTGTGCCTACGCCAAACCGCATTGTGTTTGAGGACTGGGGCGAATTCGTCATAATACACAGCAACTTTGGCAGCCTCATAAACCGAGCCCTCGCCCAGCTGCTTGGGCAGGTTTTAAGCGACAAACTTGGTTTCGCTATAGTCGTGCAGCATGATCCTTACCGCATTTTCGTGCAGACTCTGGGACGAGCCGACGCAACCCGCCTTGTTGAAGTCTTTGGTGAGTTAAAAATGATGCCTGAGCAAGCAGTCAAGGATACTTTAACGAAATCTACCATAAAAACGGGGTTGTTCAAACGCCGCGTTATCCACGTTGCCAGGCGATTCGGGGCGCTAAAGAAGTGGGCGGATTTTAGTAACGTCAGCTTGCAGAAGCTCATCCAAAGCTTTGAGGGTACACCGATTTACGAGGAGGGATTAAAGGAGGTTTTCACCAAAGATCTCAGCTTAGACGGTCTAGTGGCGGTTTTGAGGCAGATGCAAGAGTCGAAAATCGAATTGGTCGCTGTAGACAACAAAGGCAGCGCTACCCCTGTGGCAAGGACTGGGATTGAGCGGGTCAGCATGAAGACCGATTTGATTCCTCCTGAACGCATGCATGCGGTGCTTGTTGAGTCTGCAAAGGCTCGGTTGCTTAACGAGACCGGCGGCTTTATTTGCACTAACTGCTGGAGCTACTCCGAAATGATCCGTATCGCGGATCTGCCTGATTGGCCTAAATGTCCTTGTTGCGGGAGTCAGGCTTTGGGGCTGCTAAAGGTTGAGGCGGAGAAGGCCGACATGTTGGTTGAGAAGAAGGCTCAGAAGCTGACCAAAGATGAGGAGCGTTTACGTGAGGTTGCGATAGAGACGGCGAGCTTGATGGAGAAGTACGGGAAGCCGGCTGCTGTAGCATTGAGTGCACGAAAAGTATGCATATCCGATATTGCGATGGTTCTTGAGAAGGAATCTGCGCTTTCCGACAACTTTTACGAACTGGTTTTGGATGCGGAACGCAAGGCGCTTAGCAAACGGTTTAGCTAGGCAGAAAAGCCTCAATGATCGGGAATATATCGTGTTTTTAGCGAAAACTTAATTCTAAGACCTAAAATACTGTTGCGCAGGAAGGGAGAAGCTAATGGTGCCTGCGCATGTGAGCAGAAATCGGCTAGCAGTAGCTCTTTTCTGCGTTTTGTTTGCGACGGGCTTTCTTGTTTACGCTTTCGGGAACGGTTGGGTAAGTGGGGCTTCGGCAGTGACTGTGATTGGTAATTGTCCCACCTTAACTCCTTCTCCCACGCCAACCTCAACTTGCACGGTGACTCCGTTTCCCTCTCCCACAATAACTCCAACTTGTACTCCAATCCCAACTTTGACTCCCAAACCAACCCCAACTGTGACGCCTTCTCCGACTCCAACGCATATTCCAACTCCGACCCCAACTCCCACTCCAACTCATTTTCGCACTCCTAGACCGACTCCAACTCATAATCCTCGCCTAACCCCGATTCGTACTCATACGCCAACCCCAACTAGATCTCCAACACCAACCATAAGCCCAACTCCTACCCCAACTCCAACGCCCACAGCGATTCCCACGTCATCTTCAACGCCCACCTCTACCCCGATATCCACAATAACTCCCTCACCTTCTCCAACTCAGACTCCAACCCCGACTCCTGATCAGACTTCAACGCCAACTCCCTCAGCTACTGAAAAACCAACTCCAACCACCACACAAACCCCAACCCCCTCACCCACATCTACGCCCACACCGATGCCAACTCCAACTCAAACCCCAACAACTAAACCCGCCCAAACTCCCACCAACCCTCCAACCCAAAACCCAACGCCAACATCCACCAAAACTGTCACCCCTACCCAAACCCCCAGCCTGTCCTCGAACAACCCAACTGCATCACCGACTTCCACCTCCACAGGAACCCCTCAATGCACATCTACTCCCTCCCAAAGTTCCTCACCCCAAACAAGCACCTCACCTTTAGTTTCGGGCTCTCCAGCTCCTTCCCCCACAGCGCCCCAAGAAACATCCGGAACACCCCCCGCTGCCGTTAACCGTCGCGGCGATAATGTCCATGACGATACCGTTGGCACTGCGGAAACGGAAACGTTTTGGTAGAAGATCGAAAAGAGGACGACGCTAAGTAGCTGGTGTGCCTTTCCAGAATAATACGCCTTCTTTGAAGGCGATGCCTTTGCGTTATCTTTCCTAAGACGCTAAATTTGTTGTTTTGTTTTGGGATGAGGCAGGTAACTCTGAAGCGGAAAGCGTTTTGTTGGGTTTTCTATTCGGGTTGCAGCTTGAATAGTTGTGACCTGGGTTTTGAGTTTTGGGTGGTGTATCGGGAGTTGGAATATTCTTTGCAACGAAGTAAGTGTATTATATATTGCTACGCACGACTTATTGAAAGAGGCTGTTAGAAATGAAAATGCGACTTGAATCCGACTATGTTGCCTGTGCGGCGTTTGAGAAACTGTTTAGCCAATGGAGTGTCAGCGAGAAACCGGCAACTACGATAAAGCCGATTCAACTAGCACGCGCTACCCAGATCCAGCCTTAAAATCGTGCCGTCAAAAAAATTTGGGCGTTTTGATTTTTCTTTTCAATAAACAGGAGCCGGAAATCTCAGCTGTCACATTAGTTGCAGTTTTTGTGCTTTTTTCTAAATCTGTGCACTGAAAATCCAACGGCAGACAGAATTCCAAGTCCCTGAATAACATAAACTATCTGATTCCAGAGTTCAATGAAGTTAATGTTGTTTACGAAAAGATAAACGTCGTAAGCTGCGGGAATCACTAACCCAAACGCAACTACGAGTAAGGCCAAAAGCTCTTCTGTCCTGTCTAATGCCATTGCGAGTTCTTTCCTGTTTTGCCTTTGTATGTTAAGCGAATTTAAGATTTGCCGCTTGTCTTTTAGCGTGTTTGTGTCGGTTTGGGTGGGTAGTTTGCGAATGCAATATGTAGCGGCTGTTTTATGGTGTATTGCATCTTGTATCTTGTGAATGTTTTTCATCTAGAAGATTAAACTTAAATGTTTAAATCCTTACCTCCCAGTAAATACCCTTACCTGTTGGTTAACCATGGGTTTCATGCTGCGCGAAGAAAAAGAGAGTTTACTGACAGAGTACGATATTTTGCGCGAGGAAATTTGGGATCGCGACTACAAGACCTGGGTAGTAAACGCCATCCTGATAATGGGGCGCTTGTCGCGGCGTTTTCAACCTCTTCCGTGAAGGGTTTTCCGACCGTGGCTTTGTCCGTAGCTTTGATTGCCGCTGCCGTTGCTTTGCATGCGACTTCCGAGCAGGTCACATCGATTGCTTATGATCGAATAGAGGAGATTGAGCATTACTTGAAGATTGCTGGACCGACGAGACTGTTTGAGTCCAAGATTGCGGATCAGTGGTGGTATGTTGCCCGGCGGAATGTGGCGTACGTTCTATTCACGGTTTTGGAAAGTGTCTACCTGTACCTAGTATACCCCAACATCTTCGTGTTTATCGTGGCTCTCTGGTGGTGGGTTTGGTTTTGATTGTCGTGAAGAAGCAGGTTTTTGGTCGAGGAAAAAAAGCTCGGGAACCAAAAAAAGTGGAACCGAAAAAGATAGAAGCAAATAAAAAGGAGGAGACCGAAAGTGAACAGAGTTAGCTTTATTTGCAATACGAAATTAAGTATTTTGTGGGAGGAGATTAGATGGTTGGACCAAAGAAACCGTTTTCAAGCAATTATGATGGGGATTCTGGCGCGAACGATTTCATGATGAGTATTCTTCAGGAGAATAGTGAGGACCTGAATGAGCTTTTAAATAAGGTTCGAAAGGTTGCGGATCGCGTGGAAGGCGTCTGTGACCTTTCCACATATACGCGTATTGAGGATAGAATTAACAGTTTGCAAAAAGACATCAGGGAGTTGCTTGAGACAAAGCAATATGCAATTGTGGATGCTGAAGCTCCAGCGCCGGTTTCTGCTTCGGACTCTGTTTCGTCTGTTGCAGAAGTTAAGGTGGTTCCGCGTGGTCCAACTGAAATCACTGAAGTGCGGCGTTCTCCGATTGTAATGCGGGTTTATAGCTGGGACGATTTTTTAGCTTTCGGTTCAAACGCTCAGGTAGTTTCGTTTGTGTATCGGGAGTCTGACAAGATGTTTGAGGCTGATGCTCTGAAGAATAATCAGGTCTTAGCATATGTTGGGGCGATTCCAAAGGCCACTTTGCTTCTAAAGCTATGGTTGAGCAGTCGACTCGAGGTTCCAGAGGGAAAAATCTTCGAGGGCACTTTGGCTACTAAGTCACGGTAGTTTCTGGATTTAGAGCTTCCAGTTATCTGATGACAACCTAAAGAACGGGATAGATGAAGATTATTTTGAGTTTTGCATAAGTGAATCTTTGTCAGGTCCGTTTAGAAGATAAGTATTGTTCGTATTTGAAGCAGGATTTCCACAAATCAATTGTTTAGTTTCGCGAATAAACTACTTACGTTATTTTGGTTTGTTGAGTTGCCATTCGTTGCTTAACTACCCATAGGTGGGTGTCTCGCAGTTTACTAATTGGACATAGATGTTCTCGGACTTGCTTTGCGCCTTGGGAGCAAAGCAAATGTTATTGCAATTGCGAATAATGAGATGAAGAAAACCAAGACTATCCAAAGCTGAATGGTCGAATCGGAAGTTGATTTGACATTTGGGTCAGAAACCACAAAATCGTAATTTCCAGAAGCTGGATCTGCGCCTACGTTATTTGCCTGGTCGCTTGCTACCACTTTGTAAGTATGTGTGCCTGGAGAAAAGGGACCCCCTGTGTAGGTATGCGCGCCCTGTCCTGTTGAAGTCTCAACTGCTTTTCCGTCGATATACAGACTGATGTTCAGATAGTGATTTCCATTATCGCTGGCCGTTATGGTGAAGAAAACTTGCGTATCATTCTGGGGATTTTTTGGGTAAACCATGACAGATACGAAAGGGGCTATCACATCTGGAGTTATCGGAGCGGACGTTGGGGTAGGTGGTGAGGTAGGAGCGGTTGTAGGCGTTAGGGTTGGAGTTGATGTTGGTTCAGAAGTTGCTGTCGGATTTAATGTGGAGGCGGGTGTTGGGGTGGGTGTCGGTTCAGGAGTTTGGGTTAGATCTGGGGAGGGTGATAGAGTTGGTGAAGGCGTCGGCGTTGGGGTCGTTGTTTGAGTGGGAGTGGGCGTTGTAGATGGAGTTGACGTCGGTGTTGGAGTTGGTGTTTCGGTTGGAGTAGATGTTGCGGTTGGATAAGGTGTCGGTGTAATCTCAGGGGTTGGCGCTGGAGTTAGCGATGGTGTTGAGGTAGGTGTTGATATTGGAATAGGTGTTCCAGTTGGTATAGGGGTTGGAGTTGCAGTAGGGATAGGTGTTGGGGAGGGTGTAGATGTTGGCGTAGAAGTGGGAGTTGGCGTTTTAGTTGGCGTCGGTGTAGGTGTAGGTGTAGGTGTTGGAGAAGGTGTAGCGGTTGGGGTGGGTTTTGGTGAAGGAGTAGGGGTTGGCGTCGGTGTTGGAGTCGGAGTTGCTTTTGGAGTAGGCGTTGGTGTATGAGTTGGGGTTGGCGTTGGAGTTGAAGTTGGAGGAGGCGTAGGTTTAGCTCCTTGAACATTGCCTATAGTAACACATAGCAATACCAGAAAGAAGATCAAACCAACTTTAATTATAGATTTCCTAATAGTTCGTCCCTTCTAATTAACTTACAAAAACCTACTGAATATAATGTTGGCACGCGCTAATATACTGTTTTGTCGGAATTGACAAATACTGAAGAAAAAAAGAACTATGAGATTTCTTCAATTTCAGCAGGTTAATTTGGACCCAAAACTTTGATGGCGCCGTAAAGTTTCTTAAACCTGATGCCTGGTTCTATTGTTCAAATCATATTTGTATTTTCATCCGGAACGTTTTTTCGTTTGCATGGTTTATGAAGACTGAACATTCCATGCATTGCTTTGTTACGCAGATATCCTCTGTGAATGGACAGAAGATAAATATTTTTGGAAGATAATTGTTTAAAGCCTGGTTCTCTATTAACTCAAAATCTAGCTCAGCACTGCTCAGAAGTGTTCGAATTTCCTTTGTAGTTTTTTGGGTCATTTTAATTTAACTCCTGTCTGTTTTTTTCCTCTTTTGTTTCCACCCTTAACGTAGTATGGAAGCCTTCTTCTCCTGTGTGCTTTTTCTCCTCAAATAAGGCAAACAGCGGAAAAGAATATAAGCTGAGTTTCAGAAAACGTAATATATCAGAAACTACAGAACGAAAGACTATGAGCGCGCTTCTTGAAACCGGTTTATGGATAGCTTAAATCACGACTGTTTTTCAGATGGAAACGCAAAGCTCCTGAAACTAACAATAGCAGTTAATCACTTCTGTTGTTGTCCTTCTAATTGTGCATTGTAGAAAAACTTATTTTGCGAGAAACCATATTTTACCTGGGTCTGCCAGGTTGAGCATTGAGACTTGCATTACGCTTGCGGCGGCTTTAACCACAATCACTGGACACAGCGTGCCCGACATAGTCAGCTTTCTAAGCAAGTCCGACGGAAAAGAATTCATGGACCTTAGCGTCGTACGGCTTCTATCAGTCTTTGAGAGTGCTGACGACCCCCTAACTGGTGTGTGGGATTTGAACCGCTGGGAATACAGCGGAGAACATCCTGGTCAATTCTACGTTATGGGGCGGCTTGCTCTAATGTATAAAGTTCCCGATAATGAGCGCTGGAAGGGTGCTATGTACTTGAAGTACTGCCGTACCGCAGCCGAAAAAGGGTGGTGGGCTAAACACAAGGGCCATATTATTGAAGGGGCGTACACCGTTGAGTTTGAAAGAAAAACAAAAACAAAGTTTGAAGGGACAAGCACTCAGATTTACAGGAAACCCGAAAAAGAATTAATGCATTCAGGGGAATTTAGAAAGATTACTGTTGGAAACGGAAAGATTTTCTGCGAGTTCATTAACACAAATTCTAAGGGGAAGGCAAACGCTGTTTTTCATCAGAGGAAACGGTGGAAAGAAATGGATACAACACTCCTGTTCTGATAATAGAAACTTTCTTCAATCCCTTGCATTTTCCACCCTTTAAAGCAAGGTTTTAATAATGAAGGTTGGCAATCGCGCAGCAGTTCACGTGTCAGCGTCTTTTACTCAAAAAATGATTGCGTTACGCTGACATGTGTTGTGCGCTTTTAGACTGGTGGTTTAGGGTACTGGTTTGAGGTACATGTGTAGCTGATCTTTTGAAACTTTTATGTGCAATCCTGTGCTTGTCCAGCGTGCGGCTCCGGTTTCTAGGGCTGAAATTGCGAGCATGTTTCTTACTCCG